>JACQVH010000137.1 GCA_016209895.1 Candidatus Hydrogenedentota bacterium
ATGTTCGGGCCGGTCACGATTTGGAGGAACGCCTTCGCCGGCTCCATGGCCGTGTCGTTGGGCACGAACTGGCCGTGCGGCATAAGGTCTTCCACAACCGGATGGCGTCCGTCGCGGATACAAATCTCCTCGGAATCGTTGATCTCCGGTTTGCAGTAGTTCTTGGTCACCGCTACATGGGCCAGGGATAGAATTACGTCAATGATCGCGACGGCGTCGGCCGTCTGCTGGATGCGACTCGCCTCGCCCGAAACGCGTTTCCGCAGTTCGACGAAGAGGTCGTATTCCATTTTTTGCATGCGCTCCTGCGCGGTGACGATCTCCTCCTCGCGGGATTTAAGTCCGGGCGTTACGTAGCGTTCGGCGTTCACCAGCGTCTGTTTGCGTTCGTAGTCCGGCGGAACCTGATGCGCATAGGATCGCGTGACCTCGATGTAATAGCCGAAAACTTTGTTATATCCAACGCGCAGATTCGGGATGCCGGTGCGAGCGCTCTCTTCACGTTGCAGCGTGGCGATCCAGTCGCGTCCGCCACGCACCAGGCTGTGGAGCCGATCCAGTTCGGCGTTATACCCGTCCCTAATAAGGCCGCCTTCCGTGAGCGGCAGCGGCGGCTCGTCCACGATAGCCTGGTTTATCCACGCGGCCACGTCGGCCAGTTCATCCATGCCATCGCGCAGATTACCTAACAGGCATGACGCAGCGGGACTTAGCAAGGCCCGCAGCCGCGGCAGATGTTCGATCGAATGGCCCAACGCCTTCAGGTCGCGCGCATTCCCGGTTTGCGACGTGAGGCGGCCAAGTAGACGCTCCAAGTCGGCGATGCCGGTAAGCGCTTCTTCGAGCGTCAGGCGCAACTGCGCATTACCGAATAGCTCTTCCACGGCGTCCAACCGGACGCGAATTTCCTCGATATCAATCAGTGGATGCAAAATCCATTGTCGAAGTTTGCGCCCGCCCATGCTGGTTTGCGTGTGGTCCAACACGTTCAGCAACGTACCCCGGCGGCTCTTGTCCAGGAGCGACTCGACGAGTTCGAGGTTGCGCTGGGTGTTGCCGTCCAGCACGACGAAATGGGCCGGACTATACGCGCGCGGCAAACGCAGATGCGGAACGGCGTCCCGCTGTGTCTCCTTCACATAAGCGAGTACCGCACCCGCGCAGGCTAGGGCGTCGCCGGTCTCTTCCAGGCCGATTCCCTTGAGGGTGCTCAGTCCGAATTGCTCCAGCAACAATTCGCGCGCCGCATCGGGGTCAAAATCGTCCTCGGTCCGATCGCGAAAAGTCACGCCCGCAAACCGTCGAATCAACCGATCTCGCGCGCCGGGATCAATCGTTGCCGGCAGCAGCACCTCGGCAGGTGCGAGCCGGGTCAGTTCGTCCGCGAGCGTCCGTTCCGGATCGCGGTCAATGTGCGCGGCTAGAAACTCGCCGGTGGTTACATCCACCAGCGCCAAGCCGGCTTGTTCCTTGCTCAGGCAGAGCGCGGCGAGATAGTTGTTCGCCGTATCTTCGAGCAGGTTTTGTTCCATGATCGTGCCCGGCGTAATGGTGCGCACGATAGCCCGCTTGACGATCCCTTTGGCCTCTTTAGGGTCTTCGATCTGTTCGCAGATGGTGACGGTCTTACCCGCTCTAATCAATCGCGAAACGTAAGGGTCTACGGAGCGGACCGGCACACCACACATCGGGACGCGTTCGTCCTTGTTCATGCCGTCGCGCGAGGTCAGCGCCAGGCCGAGGACACGCGCTCCCTCGATGGCGTCCTCGAAGAACATCTCGTAGAAATCGCCCATGCGGAAGAACAGAAGCGAATCCCCGCTCTCGGCCTTCGCTTCCAAATATTGCCGAAGCATCGGGGTCAGCCGACCCTCCGAAACATCGCTCAGCTTTTTCCAGTTCCGCGCCATAACCCGCACATTATAACTTGTTGCTGGTTGCTCGTTACTAGTAGCTAGTGATCAGTTTCCAGTTTCCGGTCTGTCGCTTCTGGTCACTCGGAACTCGTCACTCGGAACTCGGAACTCAGTACTTAAGTCTTGTTTCTCGCAGCTACGTTGAGTACCTTCTTCGCCGGGAATCGCTGATATGATATTAATCGCTGCGCTATTCGTTTCGGTCGCATTCATTGTGCTGTCCACGGCGCGATGGCGCTGGCATCCGTTTCTGGCGCTGTTGGCCGCGGCCTTCGGATTTGCGCTTCTGGCTCGCATGCCACTCGACAAAGTTGCGGACGCCGTCAACACCGGTTTCGGCGAGACCGTCGGCAAGATCGGGATCGTAATCATCGCGGGCACGATCATCGGCGAGTTTCTCGAGCGATCGGGCGGGGCCTTCGCCGTGGCTGAACGCATTCTAACCCTCACCGGCCGACAACGCGTGCCACTGGCCATGACGCTCATCGGCTACGTGATTTCCATCCCGGTATTTTGCGATTCGGGCTTCGTGATTATCTCGCCACTTAATCGCGCGCTCTCGAAACGGGCCGGGATTACCCTCGCCGCCTCGGCTATTGCGCTCGGCCTCGGTCTGTACACTACACATACGATGGTGCCGCCCACGCCCGGTCCCATCGCCGCCGCGGGAATTTTGAATGCGGACATCGGTCTCGTAATGCTTTTCGGGCTACTTGTGGCTGCCGTGGCTTTGGTCCCGAGCGTCCTGTTTGCCACGCGCATCGCGTCTCGGGTACAGATTGATCCCGCTCCGGAACTGTCGGACGACGCGCTTAGCGAACGGCTGGCTCAGGCACCGAGTGCCGCTTTGTCTCTCTTGCCTATCGCGATACCGCTCATTCTCATTCTGGGCAAATCCATCGCCGACTTACCCAGTCAACCGGCGGGTAGTAATTCAAGCGTGGTCCTCCTGAGATTTCTCGGACATCCCGTAGTTGCGCTGCTGTGCGGCGTGATCCTTGCCGTCTTCCTGCCGCGACAGCGGGCTCGAGACGTTCTTTCTACAACGGGCTGGGCGGGACAAGCCGTCATCAAAGCGGCCCCGATCATCATCATTACGGGCGCAGGCGGTGCCTTCGGCAAAGTGCTCCAAAGTTCCGAGCTATCCACCGTTGTCAACGATACACTGGGAAATCTCCACCTCGGAATCTGGATGCCGATCATCATTGCCGCCGCCCTTAAGACCGCCCAAGGTTCCTCGACCGTAGCGATCATCACGACCGCCTCCATGATGGCGCCGTTGATGGAAGGACTCGGTTACGACTCGACCTGGGCCCGCGCCTTGGTGGTGGTCGCCATCGGCGCCGGCTCGATGATCGTCTCCCACGCCAACGACAGCTACTTCTGGGTCGTGACCCAGTTCTCGAGCATGGACGTGAAGACCGGCTACAAGCTCCACACCGGCGGCAGCGTGGTCGCCGGCCTCGCCGCAGCGTTGGCCTTGTGGCTGTTAAGCGTATGCCTCATCTGACGCGATTAAGCGAACTCGCCCAGAGTTGAAAACGGCCTTTCCATATGGTTAAATATAGAAACTTCAAGTCTCCTTCCCCGATAGCTCAGTGGGCCGAAGGTTCCGCCAAAGGCGGAATAGAGTCCCGCGCTTCGCGGGATTAACCACGTGTGGCGGGTGGTCGCCAGAGTTGAGAGCTTGGAAGAAGAGTGATTAGAATTTCGTAAATTCGGATTCCCCGATAGCTCAGTTGGTAGAGCGGGTGGCTGTTAACCACTAGGTCGCAAGTTCGAGTCTTGCTCGGGGAGCCATTTCCTTTCGTAAGTCTAGTTTTGGGGTGCATAGTGTCTCTTTGGACCTATATTCTCCAGAGTGCAACCACAGGCCGTCTTTACTGCGGGTCGACTGACGACTGCGCTCGTCGCCTTCTCGAACACAATGATCCCGACTATCATGGATCCAAAACAACCAAGCGATTCGAGGGGCCTTGGGAGCTCATTTGGTGCGAGAATCACCTTACGCGAGGGCATGCCATGCAGCGTGAAAAACAAATCAAGAAACGCGGGATCGGCCGGTTTCTTGCCGAAGCGCGGTCGGTAGAGTCCCGCGCCCCGCGGGATTAACCACCAGGTCGCTGGTTCGAGTCAGTCGAAGATGGAGCCGAGGGCGGGACTCGGGGAGCCATCGCATTTTTCGAGCCACCCACGAGGTGGCTTTTTCTATGTTTTGGGCGTATATTTTGCGGAGTGAAACGACCGGCCGGCACTACTGCGGGTCAAGCGACGATGTAGAGCGGCGTGTGCGACAGCACAATGACCCCGCATACCACGGTTGGAAGACGACTAAGCGCTTCGAAGGTCCCTGGCCACTGGTGTGGAGCGAGCCCGACGACCCAAAACACATAGAGGAGAACAACATGGAAATCTTTGGATATCTTGGATTCGTCTTTGGAATATTCGGATTGATCGGATTCTCCTTCGCAACAAGCGCGGTGAAACGCATAGACAAACTTGAGTCCGAACTGTCGAAGTTGAGGGAGCTTGTCGAAAAGCGTTCCTGATTCGGTAACCGTTTATTCCCGTTCGGAAGGGGTGGCAGCGCAACCTCTTTCCTTCCAAACGTGACCGACGGTATCACAGGCCGCTTCCGGATCACCGAGTTGGACGGATTCGACGACGAATACCTCTGGCTCGTTACGGAACCTTTCATCGAAATTGGTCCCAAGGGAAAGGGCTGCTTCCAATTTGGGGTCGTGGAAGCAAATATGGACGTTCGCGTGACTGAACGAGACAGCAAGCCGTCCATTAAATTCACATGGGAAGGGTACGACGAAGGCGACGAGATAAGCGGCCGAGGCTGGGCTGTACTCGACGGGTCCAATTTGCACGGCAGCAATGGCAAGCAGCGGCGGATCGTGACCGTCTATCCTTATCACGACGAAAACGGCAACGTGCTCCATGAGAAAGTCCGAACCGACCCGAAAGGGTTCTATCAACGGAAGCCTGATGGCACCAAGAACGGCGAAGGCGTCCCGCACGTTCTGTACCGCCTTCGCGAAGTGTTGAAGGCCGTTGAGAACGGTGACCGAGTTCACGTCTGCGAGGGAGAAAAGGACGCGGACCGCCTGCACGAATTAGGGCTATGCGGAACGACCAGCGCAGGAACGTCACCTCATTCCCCGTCGCCAAAAGCGTTTTGTGCAGGGCTTATTTGTGCCAGAATCTACGATCTGCCACTCGGTGGCATGAGAACCCGTCCCGCCGATTGACCCGCCTGAAGTCATCCTAAACAGTCCCCGAATAGGCCGTCTTATGCCGGTATTCTTGTTACCCCGGTGTTACCCCAAGGCCAACCTACACATAGCAGTGTCGCTGTGGGGAAGCGGCTATTGATACGGTAAACATTGCGGATTTGATGGTGGGCGATAGAGGACTTGAACCTCCGACCCCCTGCGTGTAAGGCAGGTGCTCTAACCAACTGAGCTAATCGCCCCCGTCGGACACGCGCCGAGAGGGCGCGTCAGCAGGATTTCATATAAGGGCGCACGAATGGGCGTCACACGGACCGGGAGAAGCGGGATACCGCCCCGGCGCGCTTCAATTTACTTGCCTTGCGGTTGCTGCTGTTGCCGCTCGCGCTGTTCCTGCTCGTAGCGGAGTTTCCGGACGCGCGCCTGTTCTTTTTTCTCGGCGGCGGTGTCCGTCATCTTCTTACGTTCCTTGCCGTGCGTGGTGCTCTCGTCGCCGGGAATCACGCTGACGATGCTGGGAACGTTTTCGTAGAGGTTTTGGGCGTCATCGAACCGATTCTCTTCGACGGCCCGGTCCCCGTCGTCAATGGCGGTTTGCGCCTTGTCGATCAACTTTTCGATGATGCCGAGGATTTGTTTGCGGGCCTGCTCTTTGCCGGACTGGGCCGCCTTGAATTGCTCCGAGAACTCTTCGTCAATGATCTCGAAGAGGTGCCCGGCCTTGGTATAGGTGTCAATTGCGTTTCCATAGGCTTCTTCACTGGCACTCTGGTCGGCTTCTTTCAGCACTTTTTCGGCCGAGGCCAAGGTGCGGATCGCAAGGTCGCGGCGCTCTTCACGTTCCGCAATCTCGGCGCGGGTCTGGCCCAGAAGATCACCGGCTTCCTTGCTGCTCCGGTCGTACTCCAAACATTGCGTGAATGCTTCCAGGGCCTTGGGAAGCGCCTTTTCGGCCTCGGTAGGCAGGGACGCCAGTTCCAATTGTTCCTTTCCGAAGCGCATGTAGTGGTCGGCAAGTTTCCGGGCCACGCGCTGTCGGTCCCCACCGGTAAGGCTGAGTGCGTTCTTCCACTCACGAACGCCTCGGTCATGCGTGCCAAAATCGTAGAAAAGGTCTCCGGCCTTCTCATAGGGTTCAAGTAGGCCTGGGTTCACACTCACCAGGTGCGTGTAGGTTTTTTCTGCCTCGTACGCGTTCTTTTTCACCTCGAGCAGATATGCGATTTCGGAGACGAGGTACCAAGTGACGGCCTGACGCGATGGTGGAACTTCAGCCGCGTCCCCTTCCGGTCGAAGCACCGTATGCCAAACGTCGGCCACGGACTCGATGGCTTCCCCGAAGAATGCGACGCCCGCTTGTTTCAGGTAACCATCGGCTCGCCTTCCATGCGAGTAGTCGAGAGCAATCAGGGACTTCGCGTTTCCATAGAATTCACGTCGTTCGTTCATATAATCCCGCATGCTACGGATGTATTGCCGGCTTTCATGTCTCGGCTGGAATCCATAGCGGAGGACATGCTTGTCAATATCCGCTTCCATTTCTTTCTTGAGGCTTGCAAGCCCGGGGGAGCGGTCCAACGCGTACGGCAACAGTAGGTCCGATACCAGCGCGCTTAACACGCCCATCCGGTAGGAGAAATAGCTGCCGGCGCCGTAGCGACGCACTTCTCGGAGCAGTTGAATCTCGCTGCCGATCGCCGCGATGGCTTCGGTGTCATTGTTCAGCGACAGGGAGTCCCGTAACACATCGGGACCGGAACGTGCGCCGCGCACGACGTCGGCCTCGTAGTTGACGCCTTCCGTGCGGAAGGCCTGGGGATAGCTTCTTCGAATCATTTGGAGAGCGGTAGTAGTAATGGCCTGTTGGGCCCGGGGCCCCCACGCGGCCGCATTGACCCCGCCCATGAGCATCAACAAGAGACAACTAACTACGGCTTTTCTCATTCCGAAAAACATAGATGGAAACCTCACCCTCGTTGGCGGCGCCAACGGTATCGTTCTTCTTACAACCCCTAACCTAAATGTTCAAATCACCATACAACGGATCGTTTGGATAGAATAGGTACCGGGGCTCGAACACGGTGTTCGGCAAGCGATTGCCGCACCACGGCGGTACATTGATCAATGAGAGGTTATCAAACGTGTTGGCCAAAGTCCATTCCAGGAAGTTTCGGGTGTAAGGGAGACGGAAGCTCGGGTCGGGGTATTTCTTGAATTCCACGTGGCCGTCCAGGAACAGCACATTTCCCCCCACGCCATGGTTGGACGTGTAAGTGCCCTGAAAGTGCATGCTATCGTACAATACCGGGATGCGGGAACTCCCCTCGGCATCCTTGGCCGGGTCGTTGATGTCGGAAATAAACACTTTCGCGACATTATCGCGCATCAGGAAGAAAACGTCCCCTCCGCCCGGACCGTGTCCGCCGGGAATCTTGAGGTCTTCTTTCAAGAAGTTCAATTCGAGATTGAACATCCGGCGGTCCAACTCCTCCCATAGAAACAAGCCGTGTTCCTCGGTCACGACCGCGTACGGGAAGTACCAGTAATTTTGGTTGGTGACGCATTCCCAGTCGGGTCGGGCTTTCTGGAGCCGGGCGAGCACGGTGTTGAAGCCGCTGGGGTCGGTGGTCGCCGGGAATACGGACATATTAATGTGCTCCGGCGTAAACGTCACGTCGGCGTACCAATACTCCTTCTTGTTTGAATCGGTAGCGAGCGGCGTGGATGGACACACCAACACGCGCATTTCTTCCAGGTATTCGGGATAGAGTTGTTTCATGTCCACGATGTAGTTGTTTCGGACCAGTTTCTCGTTCGACCAGAATTGCGGCTCGCCCCAAAACCCGTTAGGCGTAGCGTTGGGGTATTTCCCGTCGTGCTCATCGGCGAACATATGCATCGCCAGAAACACCTGCTTGAGATTGCTGCCGCAGGTGACTCGTCGAGTGGCCTCGCGCGCTCTGGCGAGTGCGGGCAAAAGCAGTGAGGCCAGAATCCCGATAATGGTGATAACTACCAGGAGTTCGATTAGAGTGAAGGCCGCTTCGTTGTGACGTGTCATGACACTACCCCTCCTGAACGTTTTTTGGCTTCCGTTGGTGTTCAGAATCGTAACTCTTTCTAAATGTGCCCCTTGCACAGTAACCACAAGAGATTACGCTAGCACAACCTTCCCAAGGTGTCAACAGAATATCTCCACATGGGGCCATTTCGCACGTTGTTTCTAACTCCATTGCTCGGACTGTCGCCTCCATTCTGGGGCCAAAAGAATCCCGATTCGGAGATCGGGGCCAAGTTCGAAGTCGGGGCTACGTCGGTGCTGCGGCAGCACCCGATGAATCGCACCGAATCCGAATTCCGATTATCAAGCAGCGGTCTTGCATTGTAAAGAGACAACCGGCTGTCCAGGCAGCGGGGCGGAAAGATGTTGAGGCGTAAGTCGTTGGCGGGCAACGGTCTTATTGGGTGAAAAGGGGTGATTTTGGGTGAAAAACCGAGCTCTTTTTGTGAAAAACTGTACATATTTTGTGAAGTTCGGTGAAAAAGCGTGCAGAATCTGTGAAAAAGCGTGCAAGAACTGTGATACATTTTTGTAGGATTTTCCGAGTGGTGGACCGCGAAATGCGAATATAACGGATTCCGCCGGGCCCATAGGAGCTTGAGAGGCGGATCCGAGCGGGGAGTGAGGCGATGTCCGGGTGTTGGCGATGTGCATTGCATTCATTGTTCGTAACCTTTTCGGGTGCTGGAGTTTACGGCTCGGTCTGTTCATTCGGCCTCGGGTGTTCCGACTCTCGTGCTGCAAATATCCCTCTATATATATAGCCCCGGGCGTTGCACTGGTTGGAACAACCTGGAACACCGGGATTCAGGAGACAAGACAGGATGACCCGTACCTACGATAACTACGCGTCCGTCTTTGAAGGTCATGGTTTCCCTCTGGCCTTCGTGGATTTGGACTTGTACCGGCAGTTCCGACATTTGCCGGCCGCCGGGTTTGCCATGGAAATCAACCGGCGGCTCGCGCCCAACCTATTCACGTGTGCCGGCGGCGGGTACGTAGCATCCGGCAGTGCGGGACCGGAGAAACTGCCGACCCCGTACTTGCCCATTGGCGCGTGACTCCTGCCGGCGGAAGGCGCGGGAGAAAACCAAACGCCGGTCGTGTATGATGGACCGGAACGGCTGGAGTTGGGCGACGCGATTTTCTTTCGACACAGCAAAGCCGGCGAGTTGTGCGAACATTTCAACACGTTACGGCTCGTTTCCGACGGAAAGATCGTGGACGAAGTGCTTACGTATCGCGGCGAAGGACAACAGTTTCTTTGAGCGCTTCGCGCATGGCAATGGGTAAGGTAGAGGAGAGAGGCGATGAGTGAGATCGCGGTGAAGAATCCCATGACCGGGGAGGTCTTATACGTCGTGCCGGAAGCCGACGATGCGGTAATTCGGCACACCTTCGAAGCGGCACGCCGGGCGTTCGCACGGATCAGTGCAATGACCGTTCGCGAGCGTGTCGCGGAGACGCTCAAAATCCGCGATTACATCCTCGCGCACCGCGAGGCAATCATTGACAAAATCGTGGCGGAGACGGGCAAGTGCCGGACGGATGCCCTGACTTCGGAAATCTTCGTCATCCTGGATGTCATTGACTACTACCGCAAGAACGCCGAGAAAATCCTCGCGGTCCAGCGCGTGTCCACGCCGTTCGTCTTGTTCGGCAAGAAGAGCCGCATCTGTTTCGAGCCGCTGGGTACGGTGCTGGTCATCTCGCCCTGGAACTATCCCCTGCACCTGGCGCTGGTGCCCTGTATCACCGCCTTTGTCGCCGGAAACGCCGTGGTCTTCAAACCGTCCGAGTACACGCCGTTGCGGGGGTTGGTCGAGGAGATTCTCGAAGGCAGCGGCTTCCTGCGCCACGGCATCCAGGTCGTCTACGGCGGCAAAGATGTGGGCGCCAAACTGATTGACGCGAAGCCGGCGAAGATTCTGTTTACGGGCAGCGTTCGTTCGGGGCGCAAGGTCATGGAACTCGCGTCCAGACATCTGATCCCGGTCGAACTCGAACTCGGCGGCAAGGACCCGATGGTCGTGTTCGAGGATGTGAACTTGGAGCGGACGGTGAACGGGGCGCTTTGGGGCGCGCTTACGAACTGCGGCCAGGCGTGCACGTCCGTCGAACGCATCTACGTACAAGAAGGGCTCTATGACCAGTTCGTAGTCAAATTGCGCGAGAAGATTGAGAAGGTGACCTATCCCGGACATGGCGGCGAACTGCCCGATGCCGGCAGCCTCGACGTCGGCTGCATCACGCCGGCTTTCCAACTCGATGTCATCCGCGCGCATCTTGACGAGGCGCGTCAGAACGGCGCCAAGATTCTTACCGGCGGCGTGCCTATGAACGGTTCCCACGTCGTTCCGCCGACGATGGTCGTGGACGTGGATCCGTCGTTGAAACTCGCGGCGGAAGAGACGTTCGGTCCCGTGGTCACCGTGATGAAGTTCAAGACGGAAGAAGAGGCGGTGAAACTGGCGAACGATTCCGAGTACGGATTGAGCGCGAGTGTGTGGAGCGGCGACCTGGAGCGCGGCTGGCGCGTTGCGCGCCAAATCGAGGCCGGAAACGTGAACGTGAATAACGTCATGATCACGGAAGGGAACTCGGCGCTGCCGTTCGGCGGGGTGAAGAACTCCGGATTCGGGCGATACAAGGGACCCTTCGGACTTCACGCCTTTTCCAACATCAAGTCCGTGATGGTGGACAAACAAGGATCGCGCATCGAGTCCAACTGGTTTCCCTACACGAAAGAGAAGTACCAGGCCTTTTCCAAGCTGATCGAGTTGTTGTATGGCGGCGGACCGCTGGGCTTTTTGAAGGCGCTGGTCTGGGGTCTCAGACTCGAACTCCTCACCCGCCGGCAGCGGCTGTGACGCGGTGGGATGTCCAACGCGGCGAGGAAAGATATAGCGGTGGCGGGATCGGGGTGTCCGGGGGTTGGATTGCGGCGGATAGGGCGTTTGAGGATGTTCGGCACCAAGGACACCAAGGACACCAAGGACCTCAAGGACAACAGGGATACCAGGGACGAAAAGAAAATAGACTTTGGGGGTCTTGGTGGGTGATTCGGATGGGAGCGAGTCTCGATTACGATTGCGATCGTTGGATTACGAATCACGATTTCGATACGAGTATGAAAGGGCGGTATGGCGAAAGTTGGTGAGGACGTGAAATTGGCGATTTGCGGGGGGCCGAAATGCGTGACGGCGGACCCGACGGACCGTTGGGCGATGATTCCGGCGGGGGAGGTGAAGGCCGCCATCGGCGCGCTGCTCGAGGAAGGAAAGATTACCATTGCGGACGGTTCCGGCGTGGTAGGGGAGTTCGAGGAAGGATTCAAGGCGTTGGTGGGTACGCGCTACGCCCTGGCGATGAACAGCGGGACCGCCACACTGCACAGCGCGTATTTCGCCGCGGGAGTCAGTCCGGGCACGGAAGTGTTGGCGCCCAGCTATACGTGGCACGCCTCAATCACGCCGATTCTGCATTGTTCGGCGACGCCCGTGTTCTGCGATATCGAGCCGGACACGTTGACGATTGACCCGCGAGATATGGAGAGAAAGATCACGCCAAAGACGCGCGCGGTCTGCGTGGTGCACGTCTGGGGTAACGTGGCGGACATGGACCGCATTATGGCGTTGGCCCGAAAACACAAGCTGGCCGTAATCGAGGACGCCTCACACGCGCACGGAGCCAAGTACAAAGGGCGGCCGGTCGGTGGTATCGGAGACATAGGTTGCTTCAGTCTTCAGGGCGTGAAGGCCGTGAGCGGCGGGGAGGCGGGCGTGGCGACCACGAACGATCCGGTGCTCTTCGATCGCATGGTGTTACTGGGCCATTTCGGTCGCGGACCGAAGCGGCAAGGCGCGGGAACGTTTGATTCCATCGGGGACATGAGTCTCGGTGCGAAGTACCGTCCGCACCCGTTCGCCATTGCGCTAGCGAATTGTCAACTGAAGCGACTCACGGAATTGAATCGTCTCCGCGCGCGAAACTATGCCGTGCTGAATGAACTTTTGCGCGATGTGCCGGGTATCGAGACATTCGAGCCGCGGCCTGGCTGCGAACGGGGCGGTTACTTGGAATTCAAGTTCGGAGTTGCGCGCGAAATCGCCGACCAAGCGCCGCTGGAGAAGATAGAAGCGGCGCTGCAAGCCGAAGGCGCCCCGGTCCAGAAGGACCGATATTCGAGTTTTAACTACACGTACGGTTTATTGCACACCGCGCCGCTATTCACAACGTTTGACCGCGCCAGTTTGGGCGGGTGTTTCTACGATCCGAAGTCTTACACGGGCAAGCCGGTCACGCCGGTGAAGCTGCCGGTCACGGAGGACGTGTGCACGCGATTGCTCGGCACGTACGCGTTTGCGGACGTTTCGCCGGAATACTTGAAGCAGATTGGCAATGCGTTCCGAAAAGTAATGACGCACTTGGAGCAGGTCTGAGCCGTGGGGAACAGACAGGACGGATAGGATTCATAGGACGTATTCGACCTCTGGGTCGAACGTTCCGGGGAGTTCTCCAGATTCCGATTCTTGACAGGGTCCTTCAAGATTGGCTATTTTATGGGAGGAAATTCTGCCGGATGGCCAAATTGGTAAGGCACCTGACTCTGGATCAGGGAATTCTAGGTTCGAGTCCTAGTCCGGCAACCAGTACTTATAAGGCTTGACAGGCAGTTGCAGATTTTCGGCGGCCCGTTCATCTAGAGGTCCAGGATGCGGGGTTCTCAGTCCCGTCACACGGGTTCGACTCCCGTACGGGCTGCCAATCTTGAAATCTGGAACTGGGACGCAATCTGGGAATCGGGCAAGCTGGAATTGTTGTTGCGCCAGCTTTGCGGGCGTTCCTTGGTAGATTCCTCTGAGCACACCCCGGGGTGCGGTTCAATGAAGCCCCAACTCCCGATACACGTTCAGGATGCGCTGGGACACGTGTTTCCAGTCAAAACGGGTCTCGAAAAGTCGGCGGCCATTCTCGCCCAGTTCGCGATGTAGTTCGGAGTGGTCTCGCCAGTGAAGGATGGTATTGCGCAGCCCTTCGTCGTCGTGGTACGGCAGCCGTGCGCCACAATTGAACGTGCTGACTACGTCCGTGGAGGGAGACTCGGCGTTACACAGCACCGCCGTGGAACACATGAACGCTTCGAACATACCGCTCGAGTTTGGGGTGTGATTCAGTCCGACGCCGGGGTCATGATAGGAGTAGATGGCGTCGGCCATAAAAGTCTGTTCGATGACGTCGCTCGGATGCAGATTGCCCAGATATTCCACGTGGGGCGCACCGTCGAACAGCTTGAGGTAGGAGCGGTCCTTGACTGGTCCCGCGACAAGGATTCGCACGCGCTCGAGGCCCCGAGTGACGCGCACCAGCTTGCGGAGTCCTCGGAGCCGGGCCACCGGGCCCGCGTAGAGTATGACCAGTTCATTGCGCATGGGCTTCTGCCATTCGGGGTTGACACTGTCGTAGGGGCAGTTGGCGGCGACCACCAAACGTCGGGGCGCGCTCCAGCCCAACATTTGTTTGCGGGATTCATCCACGACGATGACGCCGTCGGACTTGCGCACGCACAATTGCTCGGCCCAGGCAAAACTGGACCGCAGGAATTTCGGCAAATTCCGCGTGCGCGGAGCATAGAAGTCATAGATATCAAACACCAGCTTCGTGCGTTTGAGCCACTTGACCACCAGGGCCGGCGCGGCGGTGTCAAAATCACAAGCGTGAATTCCGTCGGCGGGATGGAAGAGCAGATAGAAGAACTCGCAAAGCCACCACAATGGTAGGGAGAGGAAGACCGTTTTGTTGGCGTAAGAGCCGGGAATCCGGCAGTGGCGAACCGACGTGCCATCCCGCACTTCATGTTTGTTATGTTCCGCAGTCCGGTCCCAGCAATACACCGAGACCTCGAACCCGGCCTCCCGAAACATGCGCAATTCATTGCGCTGGCGAGTTTCCTGGATCGCCGGGCTGGAACAGGTGACGATTATCCGGCGAGAAGCATGGTCCATGGCGCCACTCCAGTCGGAGAAGTGATTTCAACCATTCTTAACAAGCGAGGCAGTCGAATCTTAAGCGTGCGCTGGCTCGGACAATGGGAAGAACGGTCTACGATCGTGCTGCGGCCTTTATCTATATGTCCTAAAACAACTTAGGAACGACGAACGAATTGTTCGAAAAGTGCTTGATATTTGGATCGGGACCGAGACCCACTCGAAGTTGTGGGTTGTCTGAGGCCCAACACGGCCGGAAGAACACCCGAACCGTGATCGGGCAGACCGTGTTCGAACTGCGCAACGGAGGCGACTAGCCCAATCCCATTTCACGATATACTTGGAGAATGGCTTCGGACACCCGCCTCCAGTCATAGCGCGATTCGAAGAGGCGGCGCCCGTTGCGGCCAAATTCACGGGGTATTTCCGGGTGGTCTCGCCATTGGAGGATGGTCTCGCGCAGTCTCTCATCATCGTCGTACGGCAGGCGCATACCACAGTGGTTTTCGCTGACGACCTGCGTCGAGGGCGGTTCCGCGTTGCACAGTACCGCCGTGGAACACATGAAGGCCTCGAACATCTTCGTGGAATTGGCGGTGCGATTGATTTCGAGAGCCGGGTCATAGTATGAATACACGGCGTCGGCATTGAAGGTGTGAAGGGTCACGTCGCGCGGGTCCAGATGGCCAAGATATTCTACGTGCGGGGCGTCCTCGAGTAATTTGCGGTACGACTCGTCTTTGATCGGACCGGCGATGATTACGCGTACACGTTCCAAGTCTTCGGTGAGCCGGATGAGCTTGCGAATACCGCGAAACCGCGCGATCAAGCCGCCATAGAAGATTACGAGTTCGTTGCGCTCCGGCTTTTTCCAATCGGAATTGACGCCGTCGTACGGGCAATTGACGGCCGTGACCAGGCGACGCGGCGACGCTCTTCCCAACAAGTACTTTCGCGACTCGTCTACGATAATGACCGCGTCGGCGCGCCGCGCACAGAATTGCTCGGCCCGCTCGAAGACGGAACGTAGGAATCGGGGCAGCGTGCGAGTGCGGGCGGCGTAGAAGTCGTAAACGTCAAAAACGACCTTGGTGCGCTTGATCCACTTTACCAATAGCGCCGGCACGACCGTGTCGAAATCGCAGGCGTGGATGCCGTGGGCGCGGTGGAAAAGAAGATAGAAAAACTCGCAGAGCCACCACAGAGGCATCGAAAAGAACAGCGTCTTGCTGGCATACGATCCAGGGGCTCGACAACGGTGAATCCAGGTCCCGTCCTGCTCCTCATGTTTGGGGTGCTCGGCTCTTCGGTCCCAGCAGTAGACCGCGACGTCATAGCCGGCCTCGCGGAACATACGGAGCTCATTGCGCAACCGGCTTTCGTGAACCGCCGGGCTGGAGCGCGTAAGAATGATTCGACGGCGGGGCGGGTTCGCGAGCGCACGATCGGCCACGGGCTAATCCTTAATCCTGCGAATCCATAAACTGGTGCCTTTTTCGCCGCGAAACAAGGCGTGGCAATTCCCAAAGGCGGGCCGGCAGTTTCGAAGTGTCAGGCACCGGTTCGTAGAAATGGTTGTGAACGACATGAATCCCGAGCCGTTGCCAGAAGGGGAAGGTGGTCTTGATCGCGCGCCGGAGCACAGCATGGTACCCCCGTCTTGCCAGGGATCGTAGGTTCACTAAAGGCATCCTGTATTGCCGTGTTGTCCGCAGGAAAACGCATTTTAGCAATCGAGTAGAGGTTTATCAACGCCACGCGGGGGCCGGGCAAGGACAAAGGACAAATTACAGAGGACAATTGAACCGCGGTCTCCTGGTTGTGCAAGCAACCAGGAGTCGGCCTTATGGGGTGCGGGAGCGGGTGTGCTATAACGTCTTTGGGTTTGAGAAGACCAAATGGGGAACGGGTCCTGATGGACGATTCATATTGTATCGAGACGGTGGGGCTCACGAAGGACTACGGCAAGAAGCGGGCCGTGGATGCGCTCGAACTGCGCGTGGCGCGGGGCACATTTTACGGGTTTCTGGGGCCGAACGGGGCGGGTAAGTCCACGACGATCAAAATGCTGACGGGCTTGACCGCGTTGAGCGGGGGGTCCGCGCGGATTCTCGGTTTCGACCTCGCGCGGGAGTCGCTCGAGATCAAGGGCCGCATTGGGGTGGTGCCGGAGGATCTCTGCCTCTTCGAGAACTTGACCGCGCGCGAGTACCTTACTTTTATCGCGCGGATGTATCGCATGCCGCGAAATGTGATTTCAGACCGATGCGAGGAGTTGCTCGTCCTGCTCGGGCTGGCGGATACGGATAAGACGCTTGTGCTCGAATTCTCGCACGGCATGAAGAAGAAGCTGTCGCTGGCGGCGGCGCTGATCCACAATCCGGAACTACTCTTCCTCGATGAACCTTTCGAGGGGATTGACCCGATCGCGTCGCGCACCATCCGCGCGGTGCTCGAACGCCTGGTGCAGCGGGAGGCCACCATCTTTCTGACGTCGCATATCCTCGAGATCGTCGAGAAGCTCTGCACGCACGTCGGGATCATCCACCAGGGCCGACTCGTTCAACAGGGACCCTTGGACAGCCTGGCCGAGGGCGTCACGCTCGAAGAGGCCTTCGTGAAGGCGGTGGGCGAACCGGAGCAGGCGGCGGCCGGTTTGTCCTGGCTGACCGGAGCGGAATAATGCTTGGCCAGCTTGCCGCGCTGTTATGGTTGCGATTCCTCCTGCTGCGACACCTTTGGGTCGGGTCCGCGACGCGCCGGTTCTCATTCATCCTGATGGCCATTGTCGGGGCCGTGTTGACCATGTTTGCCTTCGGGCTGGCCGTGGGGCTGTTCGTTCTGGGCATGATGTTGCCTGTGGAGATTGACGACTCACCGGCCGCGTCGCTTATCATTCTCGCCATTTGCGACTGCCTCCTATTCGCCTTTCTGCTGTTCTGGGGCATCGGACTTTCGGTCGAACTGCAGCGATCGGAAAGCATTGACTTTCGGAAGATGCTCTATCTGCCGGTGTCGCTGCGGATGGTTTTTCTGCTCAATTTCTGTGTCTCGCTGCTGAGTCCCGCCGCGGTTTTTTTTCTGCTGCCCAGCATCGGTCTCCTGTTGGGACTCAGCGTCGGTTTCGGCCCGTTGCTCCTACTCGGGATACCGCTGGCGGTTCTCTTTTACCTGAGCCTGGCGGCATGGACCTATTACTTGCGCGGACTCCTGGCGATCCTCATGGAGAACAAGCGGCGCCGGCGGCTTATCCTGGTTGTTCTGCCGCTGGTATTCGTGGTCGTAGGCCAGCTACCGTACCTCTTGACGCGAACGCTCGCTCACAATCCGGAACGACGGGTGCGTCGCGCGATCGAGGAAGCGAGCGAACGGGTCCGCGAGTCCGCGAATTCGGAGACCGGCGCCGGCAACGCGACGCCGTCCTACGCCGACTTGGATTTCGTGAAGGCCTTCGTTGCGGCCAACCAGATCATTCCGCTCGGTTGGCTTCCGTACGGCATCTACGCGTTGATCGATCGGAACGCGACGGCCGGGTTGCTCTGCTTCCTCGGCGTCATGGCGATTGGCGGGCTCGGCCTGGGCGTGGGGTATCGCTCGACCGTCAACTATTACGTCGGCAAACCCGGCCGCGAACGGGCCGCGCCCGCCGTGGAGGCAAAGACCGCGCAGCGGCGAACGGTCTTGACGGCCCGGACCTTGCCCTGGTTGGCGGACGATACTACGGCCTTCGCGTGGGCCGCGTTCCTTACTTACTTGCGCCATCCCCAGATTCGCGTGCTGGTCGCGTCGAACGTGATCTTCGGTCTCATCTTCGGCTTAGCCTACCTGCCTTCCTCGTTCAGCGAATCCACGTTTCTTAGCAACATGCCGCCCGCCTTCATCCTGGTTTGGCCGATGCTCGGCGGAGCCGGTCTCCTGTTCAATCTGTTCGGGGTGGACGGCGCCGGCTTCCGCGCGCTCGTGCTGCTTCCGGCGTCACGTCGGAAGTATCTTTTGGCCAAGAATATCGCTTTGTTTCCCTTCGTCGGTGGGATGTGCGTGCTGTTCCTTTTGCTAACCGTAATTCTACTTCGATCCCCTGCCCGCAGTCTGGCCCTGGCATGCCTGCAAGTGTTCCAACTCTATTTCCTGTTCTGCGCCGCTGGAAACTTCATGTCCATCGTCCTGCCGTTTCGCATGAGCCCCGAAGCCATGCGCAACGCCGGCAAGAATCCGATGTTCTGGTTGGTCGGCATGGCCTCGTTTGTCTTGTTTTCGCTGTTGATGGTCCCCACGGCGGTCTGCGTATTATTGGACTTCGTACTCGGCGATGCGTGGGGCATTCCCAGCGTCTCCTGGGGACTCATCGCCTCCCTCGTCACACTAACGCTCACGGCCATTGCCTATAAGCTCAGCCTCGGCCCCGCGGGAACGCTGCTGCAGAACCGCGAACAGAAAATCCTCGACACCCTCACCCGCGACCGCGAATGAGAAGGGGTATTCGATTTTGATTTTTCGATTGCCGATTTCTTCTTTTGGTTAGCGGAGCGAGATTTCCGCGTGATCATGCTCGGCAAGCGGATCGATTTTCCGGTATTCACTTGCACCGCATTGCTCCTCGCGCCGCGCCGTGTGATATACTTCGCCGCGATTTCCGCAGAAAAAGAGAGGTTGGGGAATTCCATGCCGCAGAACCTTAGAGCGAAATTGCAGAACAACACGGCTGTGGGCGGCGTCATCGGTCTCGGCTACGTGGGGTTGCCGTTGGTGCAGCATCTATGCCGCGCGGGGTATCGAGTCCTCGGTTTCGACATTGACCCGGAGAAGGTGGCGAAACTCGGTCGCGGCGAAAGTTATATCAAGCATATTTTACCGGACTGGATACGCGAGACGGTACAATCGGGTGCGTTCGAGGCGACGGCGGATTTTGCGCGGCTCGTCGAGAGCGACTGCATCAGCATCTGCGTGCCGACGCCGCTGGACAAGAACTTCGAGCCGGACTTGCAGTATGTCCGCTGTACCGCCGAGGCGATCGCTGCGAACCTGCGTCCGCGACAGTTGATTATCCTCGAAAGCACCACGTATCCGGGCACGACCCAGGAGTTGGTCCTGCCGATTCTGGAGCGCAGCGGGCTGAAGGTGGGAAAGGACTTCTTCCTGTCCTTCTCGCCGGAACGCGAAGACCCGGGCAACCCCCGGTATTCGATTCACAACATTCCCAAGGTAGTCGGCGGCGTCACGCCGGAATGCACTTCGCTTACCGCTGAATACTACGGGAAAATCTTCGAGCGCGTCGTCACCGTGAGCACGCCGGCCGCAGCCGAACTGACCAAGTTGCTGGAAAATATCTTTCGTAGCGTCAATATCGCGCTCGTGAACGAATTGAAGATGCTGTGTGACCGTATGGGTATTGACGTGTGGGAAGTGATTACCGCCGCCGCCACGAAGCCCTTCGGTTTCATGCCGTTCTACCCCGGTCCGGGTCTCGGTGGCCATTGCATCCCGATTGACCCCTTCTACCTGAGTTGGAAGGCGCGCGAATACGAATTCCGCACGCGGTTCATCGAGTTGGCGGGCGAAATTAACACGTCCATGCCTTATTACGTGGTCACGCGCACGATGGAGGCGCTCAACGACCGGGGCGTGACGCTCAAGGGTGCGCGCGTGCTCGTGCTCGGCGCAGCGTACAAGAAAGACGTGGACGACATGCGCGAATCGCCCGGGATCAAGATCATGGATCTGTTGCTGAAACGCGGGGCCCACGTGGACTATAACGACCCGCACGTACCCCGTTTCCAGCACCTGCGCCATTACGACTTCGAAATGTCGTCGGTCGCGCTAACCGAGCAAATGCTGGCAAGCTACGACTGCGTCTTGATCGCCACCGACCACAGCGCCTACGACTACGCATGGATTGTGAAACACGCGCGGCTAGTGATGGACACCCGTAACGCCACCGGCAAACTCACCGAGCACCGGGACCGGATTGTGAAAGCCTAGACGACGGGATTCGTCATGGAAAGTCTGAAATCTATCACGATTAGACTTTCGGTCGCGGCGATTATCATCACAATCGCGATAATCGTTTATATTGTCTATGCTCTAGACAAGGCTACCGCTTCGTGGCTGTCGCGGCAAGTTCATCTTACTCAGGATTGTGAGTAAGTTTACTCAAAGCATTGAGTAAATTGTAAGCAGCATGGGTGGATGCTCAAACGTTCCGTGCGGGGCCTCGCTGGCAAATTCGGTGGTCGGAACCAACATCGAGTTATTTTACTTGGCTGGACGGAATTGCGAAGTGGACCTGATTTTGATTCGGGGCAAGTCTGTTTTCCGATTTTCTGCAAATTCCCATCGCTGACTGGTTCTGATTGACACGCGCCCTGCGGGGAATCTGTGTATTAGAGGAATTCGACACGATTAGTCATGTCAACGGCTGTCAACTGGTCGTGTATCAACGTCAGGTGACTAACGATTCGACCGACTGAGTGCGCGTGTTCAGTGAGAAATACGATACCCGCGTGGCTTTCGCCCAGCGCGGCGGCGGCCAAGTAGTCTGCGTCGCCCGTGACAATAATCCATCCTTGACGCGCGGCGAATCTCATCTGGTCCTTGTCGGGTGAACCCCCACGCCTCGCTTCAAACGTTGTCAGTACGTCAATTCTTCTGCGCCGAAGGCCTTGAGCCACGGCATTTGGGATGTGCTCATCCAAATAGAAGCGGACTTCGTCAGCCACGTATCTTTTCTTCTAAAAGGGACGGGAACAGGCGACGGCTGCGCTTGATCAAATTCCTATCAGCTCTGATTTCTTGGGCGATTTCGTCACGGTGGTCGTAATAATAGGCAAGAGCCGAGTATACTTTCGCGAGCGTCAGCCCCGGATATTCGGAAACAATTTCGTCGGCACTCATTCCAAGCCGCTCGTGCCAGAACGCAATATCCTGTACGCGAATTCGATGTCCTGCGAGCCGCGCTTTACCTCCGCAAACACCGGGTGTGCGGACAATGTAATCGGTTGCTATCCTCATCAAAGTTCCTTATTTACCTGAAGCGAGGTCGGCGTCGTTACGCGCTAGTTGCGGCGCTCGGGACACCGGCTCTCCCGCTCCCGCTTATTGTTCGATGGTAGTACGAGCGCTATAATACCATCAACTCCTCGCGAGTGCGGAATCAAACGGCGGAAAAGATGAGGGAGAAGTCATGGAACGGTTGAGGCTGGGGTTTATCGGGGCGGGGTTCATTGCGAAGTTTCAGGCCACGGCGCTGCATTTTGTGCGCGGCGTGGATTTGGTTGGAGTGTACGCGCTGAAGGGTTCCGAAGAACTGGCCGCGTTCGCGAAGCAAACCGGCGTCGGGGACTGCAAGGTGTATCCGAGCGTCGCGGAATTATGTAAGAATTGCGACGCGGTGGCCATCTTTGCGCCCAATTACGTGCGGGTGGACTTGGTGGGACAGGTGGCCGACGCCGTGCAAGCCGGCGCCAAGCTGAAGGGTATCATCTGCGAGAAACCGCTGGGCCGCAACGTCAAGGAAGCGCGGCAACTCGTGAATCTTGCGAAGGGGGCCAAGCTGCCGACGGCCTATTTCGAAAACCAGATTCACATGAAGGCCGTCAAGTCGCAGTTGAAACAACTTGCACCCGTGCAGAAGACGATGGGGCCATTGTCCCTCGCCCGCAGCGCTGAAGAACACGCGGGACCGCATGAGCCGTGGTTCTGGGACCCGACGCGGCAGGGCGGCGGGGTCCTCTCGGATATGGGTTGCCACAGTATCGCGATTGGGTGGTACGTTTTGACGCCGGTGGGCAAGCCGCTGACTTATCTCCAACCGGCGGCCATCAACGCCGAGACCGCGCTGTTGAAATGGGGCCAGCCGAAATGGCGCAAGAAACTGCTCGACAAGACCGGCGTAGACTACGCCAAGACCCCCGCCGATGACTTCGCAACGGGCATGGTCACGTATCGCAACCCGGACACCGGCCAACTTGTGAAGGCCCAGTTCACCAATTCGTGGATGTACGATAAACAGGGCCTGCGCCTCTTGATGGACGGTCTCGGACCCGGCTACGCGTTCGAGATCAACTCATTGCTCTCGCCCCTGAACATCTTCATCGGCGACGAAGCCGCTGCTTCCGTGGCCGACGCCGAGTCGGCGCTCGAGAAGTCCACCGCGTCGCGTGGTTTGCTGGCCGTGCAGCCTAACGAGGCGGACCTCTACGGCTACGTGGATGAACTCGAAGATGCGCGCGACGCGTTCCTTGCCGGTCGTGACGCCCTCCTGAACTGGGAATACGGTCTCGAGATTACGAAACTCTGCATGGCCGGCTACCTTTCCGGCGAGCGCAAAAGGACGATTGACCTTACCGACCCCGCCATCCAGAAAGAACTGGAGACCTATGTCCCGCTCATCGCCCAAGGCAAAGGTGGCGAAGTATTGGGGTCGGAAGGGGCTTGACAGGGTCGGAAAACTCAGACACGTCCGAGGGGTCCGACGAGTCCGAGTGACGGCCAGTGGGCGGACTCACGCGTGGGGATGCGCCGTCCGGTACACTTCCTTCAGTCGGTCAATGCTGACGTGCGTGTAAATTTGTGTGCTCGATAGGCTTTCGTGGCCGAGCATTTCCTGCACGACGCGCAGGTCCGCGCCCGCGTTAAGCATGTGTGTGGCAAAGGTATGGCGCAACGTGTGCGGCGAGACGTTGCGTCGGCCGGGCAGCGCCTTCCGGACGTAGCGTTCGATAATACGTTGCACGCTACGTGTCGTAAGCGGACCGCCTCGGGCGTTGACGAACACGCGCTCGTGAGTGGGGTGTCCAAGTTGTGAACGCACCCGCAAGTAGGCGCCGAGCGCAGTTGCCGCATACGAACCCAGGTGCGCGAGCCGCTCTTTCCGGCGTTTGCCAAGGACGACGATCATCCCGCCCACGAGGTCAACGGACCGCAGGGTCAGCCCGACCAATTCCGAGGCGCGAATGCCACTCGAATACAACGTTTCGAGGACGGCGCGGTCGCGAATACCCAAGGGCTCGGAGGAGTCCGGGGCTTCAATCAATGCGGTGACCTCCGGAATGCTGAGGACTTCCGGCAGGTCTCTTCGCAATTTCGGAGAACGAACCGCCTGTGCGGGATTGTTCTCCAGCCGACCGGTGCGCACAAAAAACTTGTAGACCGCGCGGATGGATGCCAGTTTCCGAGCCGCGGTCCGGACGGTCGCGCCCTTGGTTTGGAGGTGGGCTAAGAAAGCGCGAATGTCGTTGCGGTCGGCGCGCTGCAGAATCTCGAGCGATGCCTCGGGTTTCTCGCTGTCGCCGGCCTCGAAGGCCTTCGGTCCAAGTACAAGATAAGCGCAGAACTGTTCGAGGTCGTTGAGATACGCACGCAGCGTGTGAGCTGAGAACGCCCGCTCCCCTTCGAGATGTTCCACAAACTGACGAATGTCCGGATTCATCGTCCCCAAGCCTAATCATCCGACCCGCCCGGCACATTGGGATGATTCCAACCACGCGGTTCGCGTGGTTGGAGTATGTCTCAAGCCGACGCGGCTTCCGCCGAATCGTTCTCTTCCTCCCGCTGATAGCCGCAAGCCGGCGCCGGGCAGCGCCGCACGGCGGGCCCGCTGCGGCTCTTCGAAACGGTCGTCCAGGAATTGCCGCATTTCGGACACGGCGTCTGCTTGTCCAACTGTCCAAACACGATGAAATCACATTGCGGATAGCGGTCGCAACCGATGAAGCGTCTCCGTTTGGCCAACTTGTGCGCCAGGTTCCCGGTGCAACCCGGTCGCGGACATTTCAGTCCGAGTTCCATGGGCCGGGTGTACTTGCATTTCGGATAGTTCTTACACCCGTAGAATTCTTCGTCGCGCCGGCTCTTGCGAATGACCAGAAACGCCCCGCACTCCGGGCACTTTTGGTCTGTCATCTTCGGTTCGGGACGCGGCTCCCGTACAATCTTCCTGCCTTCCTTGTCGAGATTATGCGTGTTCTTGCACTTCGGATACGTTGTACACGCCAGGAAACGCCCGAACCGTCCCGACCGGATCACCATGGGCGCGCCGCATTTATCGCACTTCTCATCGGTGGCTTCGACGGTCTTTCGTTCCAGGCGCCGAGTCGTCTTGCATTTGGGATAGTGATGGCAGGCGATGAACACGCCATAGCGGCCTTCGCGCATTTCCATGGGCGCGCCGCAATTCGGACAGATCGGTGTTTCCTCGAGGAGCGTCCCGACCATCTTGCGTTGCGCCTCTGCGATCTCTTTTGTAAATGGAACGTAAAACGCGCGCAGAAGGTCGTGCCATTCGCGTCGGCCTTCTTCGACGTGGTCCAGGTCCGCTTCCATCTGGGCCGTGAAATTCAGGTCGAGAATGTCGGGGAAATGATTCAAGAGCAGCGCGTTCACTTGCTCGCCCAAGTCGGTCGGTTTGAGCCGGCCCTTTTCGCGCTCGACGTACCCGCGCTCGAGAATGGTGTTAATGGTCGGCGCATACGTGCTCGGACGTCCGATGCCGTTTTCCTCCAGCGCACGAATCAGACTCGCCTCCGAATAGCGGGACGGCGGTTTAGTGAAATGCTGTTCCGGTTTCAGTTCCCGGCACGAAACCGTCTCGCCTTTTACCACGTCGGGCAACGGCTGTGGCGCGGGCTGATCGCCGTTCACGTCTTCCACTGTCTCCTCGTACAGCTTCGTGAACCCTGGGAACTTGACGGCGGAACCAACGGCGCGCAATTCATAGTGTTTCGCAGTTACGTCAATGGTCATCTGGTCGAGCACCGCGGGCGCCATTTGACACGCCAGGAAGCGCGTCCAGATCAAGGCATAGAGCTTGAACTGATCGCCATCGAGGTGGGACCGAACAGAGTCCGGAGTGCGGTACACCGAAGTAGGGCGAATCGCTTCATGCGCGTCCTGAGCGCCCCGTTTACTCGCATAGATGTTTGGCTTCTCCGGCAGCATGGCCGGTTCAAACTTCTCGCGGATGTACTGGCGCGCCTCGTCGAGGGCTTCCTGGGACAGCCGCGTCGAGTCGGTGCGCATGTAGCTGATGAGGCCGACGCTGCCTTCGTCGCCCAGAGTTACACCTTCGTAAAGTTGTTGCGCGACAATCATCGTCTTGCGCGGGCCGAAGCCGAGCTTGCGTGACGCCTCCTGTTGCAGCGTACTGGTGATAAAGGGGGGATAAGGCCGGCGACGAACTTCCTTACGCTCCACCTCGGCGACGGTGTACGAGGCGCCCTGCAAGTCCGCCAAGATCGCCTGCATCTCCGCCTCGTTGCCGACCTGGGCTTTTTCGCCTGCGATACGGTTCAGCCGCGCAACGAATGTATCGTTGCGTTGCGTCAGCATGGTTGCGTCCAGCGTCCAATACTCCACCGGTACGAACGCGCGGATTTCCGCTTCGCGGTCGCAGACCATGCGCACGGCCACGGACTGCACCCGGCCGGCGCTCAAGCCTTTTCGCACGCTCCACTGGAGCAGCGGACTTAACCGGTAGCCTACCAAGCGGTCGAGAATCCGACGGGCCTGCTGGGCGTTAACCAGATTTTCGCCAATCGCCCGCGGATGTTTGGCGGCTTCCAGCACACTTCGCTTGGTAATCTCATTAAAGACGATGCGTTCGATGGATTTCTTGGCCGGTCTCAGCAACTCGGCTACGTGCCACCCGATCGCCTCACCTTCACGGTCCGGGTCGGACGCCAGATAAACACGTTCCGCCTTGGCGGCCGCGTCTTTCAGCGCCTTGACCGCTTTGGCCGATTCCTTCAAGGTCACGTATGTCGGTGTGAAGTTGTTTTCGACGTCCACGCCGAATTCGTTCTTCGGCAGGTCGCGGACGTGGCCCATGCTGGCCTTCACGACGTAATTGCTTCCGAGAAACTTGTTGATCGTCTTCGCCTTCGCGGGCGACTCGACGACCACCAGGTATTTGGACATTCCCGATCACTCCTGTAGACACAAGAAGGACGCCACACCCCGTTCCGGGATGGGCGTCACCTGATCCGAATTCGCCTAGTGTATAGCGGAACACGCCACGCTAGGCGCATCATTCCGTCACTTCGTCAGATCTTTTTGTTTCAATCGTTTACGCTTGCTCGCGTCCTGTCGCCGCTAATGAAGATTGGGTTTCCGGCCTTCCAGCACACTGTAGATGGTGTGCTGCGATTCTACGTCGCGCCCGCTGCACACCAACCACGAGAGCAGATAATCCAATTCCTCGAGGCCCACCTCCGCCTCGAATTGGCCCAGCCGGTCCAGGATCATTTCCCGCTCATACCCGTCAATCAAGCCGTACAACTCGAGCCGCGCCAATGCATCCCGCGCCTCGGGCGTAAGCTTGTAGTCTTCGTAGACGGACAGATTGCGAAGTGTTGCTGGACGCTGCCGTTCGACGGAAGGCCGGCCCGGAAGACGGGGTCGCACCAACTTGAAGGCTGCGTCAATATCGCGCTGCTTATACCCCTGGTGCGCCAGCCAAGTGCGCAGACCACTTTCACTCGGCGGTGCTTCCGGCGTCTCTTGAATTTTTCTTAGGATTACATCAACCAGTTTTGTTAGCGATGGTTTCATCCAACACTCCTACGAGCAACCTATGAACGCGTTCGGATCCCCGCGCCCAGACTTATTCTAGGTATTGCACCGGCCCCCTGTCAACCGATGGGCCATTTGGGTTGACGGCTTGAGATTGGGAAAGACCGCTCGCTTGACCTTCGACCAGTCAATGTATTTGGTCGAATCATGAGTCGCCCGGAATTTGCGCTCCTGGTCGTCACTCCTAAACTTGGGGATTCGCTCTTTCATAATCGTGGCGGGCTTACGAAATCGTTCTTGGAACAAGTGTATACAGCATGACTCTACGCATCAAGAATGCGTCTTCTGAGCGCCACGCGTTTACGTATGGAAACTATGGGTTAAGTGCCGCGAACGTGCGCGCATGCCGTGCCAGTGTCCCGTACTCGTTCCCTGATAAGTCCGGATCCTTTCTCAGAATCTCCTCGGCGTCCCGGCGGGCGTGGTCAAGGAGGCGGACATCGCGCAACAGGTCGGCCACGCGCAAGTCGGAAAGACCGGCTTGGCGAATTCCTTGAAATTCACCGGGGCCGCGCAACTTGAGATCCTCTTCCGCGATCTCGAAGCCGTTGCAGGTGTTGCATAGAATCTCGATCCGTCGCTTGCCCTCCGGGGTCTTGGGCTTTTCGAGGAGAAAACAGTAGGATTGTTCCGTGCCGCGCCCGACGCGGCCCCGGAGTTGATGCAGTTGCGTGAGTCCGAATTGCGCCGCGTCCTCGATGACCATCGTCGTTGCCGACGGCACATCCATGCCTACCTCGATCACGGAGGTCGAAAACAGGACGTCAATCTCGCCGGTCTTGAACCGGTGCATGATCTGAGCCTTTTCTTCGTTTGGCAGGCGCCCGTGCAACATCGCCGTCCGCAGCGACGCCAACGGACCTGCCGACAGTGCGGCATAGTGCGCGGTCAACGCAGTCAATTCGCGGCTGTCAGACTCTTCGATCAGCGGGCATACGAAATACGTCTGGAGACCGCGTTCGGCCTGTTGGCACAAGTATTGATACAGCCCCTCCTGTTTCGCTGGCGGAATCCAGCGAGTGATCACGGGAAGTCGTCCCGGTGGAAGTTCATCAATCACGGTGATGTCCATGCCGCCGTACAGCGTGATCGCGAGTGTGCGCGGGATGGGCGTCGCCGTCATGTGCAGTACGTCGGGGTTTGCCCCTTTTTCCACCAATGCGCTACGTTGTAGCACGCCGAACCGATGCTGCTCGTCAATGATGACGAGACCCAGTTTGTGAAACTCCGTTTTCTCTTGAAACAGGGCATGCGTCCCAACGACCACCGCGCAAGACCCGGTGTGCACGCGCTTTCTCGCGGCGGCGTTGGTAGTAGCCGCGGTCAGGAGCTCGACTTCAATCCCCAGCGGAAGGAGAATCTCACGCAGACCCAGGTAATGCTGCTCGGCAAGAATTTCGGTCGGGGCCATCAGCGCGGTCTGGTAGCCGCTATCCCCGCACGCCGCAACGGCGTGTAACGCCACGATTGTCTTTCCACAACCTACGTCTCCCTGCAGCATTCGCATCATCGGTCGCGCAGACGCCAAGTCAGACATAACGTCCGACACCGCCAACTCCTGTGCGGAGGTCAGCCGGAACGGCAGAGATTTCCGAAAGGTCTTGAGGACCGGCCCACCGGTCACATGCCGGAGGCCCGTGGCTTCGTGATACCGGGCTGCGCGCGCCCGCAGGACGCCGAGTTGCATCCCCAGTAACTCCTCGTACGCGAACCGGTCGCGGGCCTGATACGCTCGCTCCACTTCTTCGGGAAAATGCGCGCACCGAATGGCCCCGTTGATCTCCGGATATCCATAGCGCAACCGAAGCGCCGCGGGGAGCGTCTCGTCCAACGGTGTTTCCTCTGCCGCCGGAGAATCAGGAGGAGAGTTTTCACCGGTTGTAGCAATTCCCCGGGATTCTGAGAAAGCCCGCTCCAGCGCCGTGTGCACCCAGCGCCGCAACATGCGCTGGGAGACGCCTTCCGTGAGCCGATAGATAGGAACGATGCGCCCGGTGTGCAATCGGTCTTCTTCGTCGCCGGACAATAGTTCATAGTCCGGGTTTTTGAGTGCTGGCCCGCCGTATTTTCCCACGGGGCCGGTAAATAGCCCGCGCGTTCCCGGCGTGAACGTCTTGGCCAGGAAGCCGCGACCGAACCAGGTCGCCTTGATTTCACCGGAGCCGTCGCGGAGGGTCGCTTCGGCCAGAGAGTTTCGCCCGCGCAGCCGAATAGACCGTGCTTTCACGAATTCGGCCTGAATAGTAGCCGTCTCGCCTTCCCGAAGCTCTGAAATTGGCGTGATGGCGCGGCGGTCCTGGTAATCTCGCGGGAAGTAGAATAAGAGATCGAAGACCGTGCGTATTCCGAGTGCGGCCAGTAGCTCCGCCCGCTTTGGCCCAATCCCAGGCAACGATTCCACCGGTTCGCCTAATCCGGGTCGAGCATTCGATTCCACGGGCATACACTCTCTGGGATTTCCTAGCGTGACCCAGAACCTCTCGTGAGTCGGTACTCGGAACTCGGTACTCGGAACTCGGAACTAATCACGGCCACCTGTATCGTCCGGTATAAAGTTCAAATAGCGTGCGGTAGTACTTCATAAACCGCTCCGGTTCCGGGTTGTACGCGATTTCGGCCAGACAGTAGTTCGGATAATTAATCGCTTTGAGATTTTCGAATAGCTGCTGCCACGGATACTGGTGCACGCCGATATCCGTAATGTGCACCCAGCCAATCTTATCCTTCAGCAAATCAAAACTGGCCTGAATACTTTTGTTGGAGTCCATGTCCGTCGAGTTGGAATTCCAGCAGACGTAGACGTTATCATGATTGGCGTAGTCCATCATCTTTCGAATGTTCTTCGGGTTGCTGGAATCCCGGCCGTGCACTTCCAGACGTACCTGCACGCCGATGCCCGCCGCGAAAGTCCCCACCTGCCGCAGTGCGATGCCAATCTGCTCGCAGGTCTTCTCGACCGGTATGCCTTTGTCCACTTGCAAGCCGTTGGGTCGCACTTTGATCCCCGACGCGCCAACGTCCGCCGCCAGTTGCGAATAAGCGATGGCGCCTTCAATGTTTTTCTTCACCACGGCCGGATCGTCCGAGTGAAACTCATAGGTCGAACCCAAACCGGCGATCTCGATTCCCGAATCCGCAAACTGCTTTTTGATTTCCGTCCGCTGCGCCGTGGTCAATTCGAGTTCCACGCCATGCGCGTGCGTGGTGCGCAACTCTACCCCATCCAACCCCACTTCCCTGCAAAACTTGATGAGCGTCGGACAATCCATATCCTTGCCCATGTTGTACGTTACCATTCCCAGCTTCATGCCTGATCCCTCCGGCGCCCATGGTACGCAGGACGGATCGAGAAATTCAAAGGGCGACTCCGGGCAGAGGCAAAAGGACCAAAGGGACCGAAAGGACTTGGCAAGAATTGTGAATTGGGAATGGTGAACGGTGAAATTGGTCGTCCCCGCATGCGCGGGAGGCAAGAGGGTTCCCAGTTTCGAGTGGTAGTCCCCGCGAGCGTGGAATCAGGCAGGGAGTCGGTGGCGATTAGGGGTTACGGAGTTGGCGGGGTGGTGGTCATCAGCCCACGCAAGCGCTCGATGAACCCCTCGGTCATGGGGAAGGGGCCGGGATAGGGAAGCCATCGCGTCGTCCCGTCCATGTACAGAACCCAGCCGCCGGACTCGGCGTGATTCCCCGGCAACTCCCAGAGCACGGGTATTTGCGACGAGGCACGCGGCCCCGCCGAAGCGTCATTGATGTCCGTAATTAGAAATCGTTCAACGCCGTCGCGGAGCCGGTACAGCCTTGTGAAGTTGCCTTCTCCCAGGACCGCTTCAAAAGGAATGTCTTTGCCGGAAATCTCGGCCGGTCCGGACTGCTCGTAAGTGTCCAGGAACGCGTTGCCTGCCCCTTCGTCCGCAAGTAGGAATCCGGTGTAAGCCAGCTTGAGATCGCCTGCGCCAGTCAGTTGATCCCGAATTCCTCCTTCCGGGAGCATCTCGGCGCTGACCCCTTCGAGGTCGGGCAAAAAACGTCCAACCATGTTGGACAACGGTGGCCACGAGCCGCGGAAATGCGGAGCCAATCCGGTGAACAACTGTCCGGCCTGGTTGAGCACTTCTTTCGCTTTCTCATGGTCCGGTCCTTGCGGTTCCACGAAAGCGAGGGTAACCTCGACATTCGGCGCCGGTGCAACAACGGTAAGGCTCGTAGCAGCGCCGCTTGCTTGATCAAACACTTGCAGCACGTACTCGGCCGGGGCGGCGGCAAGCCGAAACTTGCCGTCGCCGCCGGTGGTGGCTGAGGCAACCTTTTTGTCGTCCGCAAACAATTCGATTTCCGCGCCGGATACCGGTCGCTCGTCTTCGTAGCTCACGTTTCCCAAGATGTCGGCCAACTTTGGCGCGGCTGGGACCACAGGTTCCAGGTCCGATGGCGGCACCTTGCCTAGTACGACTTCCTCCGGCCCTTTGCTCCCTCCCGGAGGAACAGTGGGCGGTCCGGGTCGCGCCGGGTCGACGGGTGACGAAACAGTCGTTGAGAGCGACTTGTTCGCCGCCGGTTTCTCGCCTTCCTCGGCCGCGGTTTGTGTGATCTGCGTCGGTGACGGAGTCAGGTATATAGTGTATACCAGCCAGACTAGCCCGGAACCGAGCAACACCACCGCAGCGGCCGTGACCCACGGGCCTATTCCTCGTCGCCGGGGCGGCAGCATAGTCGGCGGCCGGAATCGGACGGTCGGGTACGCTTCTCGGGCCAGAGCGTCCAGTTTTTGAAACGCGCTGAATCTCTCCCGGCACACCGCGCATGCTTCCAGATGTTTTGCGCATTCACCGGCCTCGTCCAGGGTGACTTCGCCATCCAGATAACGGGAAACCATTTCCGGATCGCAAGAGTTCACAGAAGGAACTCCTTCATCTCTTGCTGTAGACGCTCGCGTACCTGCAAAAGCTTTTGTCCCGCGCCGTCGCGGCTGATGCCGAGCGCGTTTCCGATCTGCTCATGATTCAATCCAGTCAGATATTTCATGAAGAAGACTTCCTGGTCCTCCGCCGGCAACGCGGCTACCACGTTGCGAAGATATTCGCGAAGCTCGACCCGCCGAATGCTGCGGATGGTGTCTTGACCAAGGTTTTGTTCAGGTTTGGCGGATGGCGGTTCCCGCCGCCGCTTCCGGGCCGCATCCACCGCCGCTTCCCGAGTGATTCCGATGAGCCACAGGCCGACCCGTGCCGGTTTATCCAGCCGATGAATACGCGCGTTGGCCCGCGCGAACGCCTCCTGAACCGCCTCTTGGGCTTGCCACGTGTCCGCCAATATTCGATACGCGACCGCGCCTAAGCTGTCCGTGTAACGACGCAAAACTTCGGCGGCGGCCTCGGCATCCCCCCGCTGCCAACGCATCACCAGGACGGTATCACTGAGTTCCACGAATCCGATGCCTCATCATTTCGACATTCCGAGCCTAGCATACGGAGGAAGCACCTCGCGTTTCCAGATTCCCCGACGGTAGAGTGTATCCGTCCGTCGTGTCGTCTCAGTCCAGCCTATATACGACTGACCCGGACGGAAGCTTTGGGAAAAAATAAGTGGATTTCTGCGGCATCGGGTCCCCGGCTTCCGCGCACGCGCGTACCTGCTCGGGATGCATCGGCCGCAGGAGGAATGCCATGCCTTTTTGACCGGAAGCTACCACGTCGAGGGCCCGTTTCGCATCGTGTTCATACGTTAGCTCGGCGCCTTCCGGCAGACCCAAGATGCGCTCGATGATCCCACGATGAAGGACCGCCACGTCGAGGTCGCGCCAGGCTTCGCTATGATCGCTTCCGAGGAGGCCGGTACGGTCCACCGCACGCAGGCGTAGCAGGCAAGGCCCATTTCCGTGCGTGGCCAAGCCGAATGCGCAGTCCGGCTCGTGTTCGAGCGCCGCGATCACATCATTATTCATCGGGACGACTTCGAACCAGGGGCGCAGCTTTTCCAGGAAATCTTCCCGGGTGAATCCGGTCTGGAAATCCAACACCCGGTGCGGCGGATGAATCAACAGCCCGGGGTCTTCGAACGGAATGAACCCCATCAGCACGTAGTCGTACGTACGCCGCCCTTGCGGCGTTTCCACTTCACGCAGGCGGTCGCGCAACAAACCCGCCATCCGGAAGCGATGATGTCCGTCCGCGATATAGAGCTTCTTGTTGCAGAAGAATTCCGAAACCTTCGAATTGGCTGGAACACGCCACAGCCGTTGGGTGACCCGATCGATGGTGTAGGCGCAATCGTCTTCCGGGCGCTCGAACATCTGACTCAGGAACGGTCTCAAGTCTCCGGCCGGGTCGGAATACAGCACCATCACGCTGCTCAGGTTAGCCCGCACCGATTCGGTCAAACGGAGCCGGTCTTCCACCGGTCCGGTAAAAGTGCGTTCGTGGCCCAGAATGATCCGCTCTCCGGCCTCCGGCAGCTTGGTGACAGCGAAGAATCCGCGCCGGACCCGTTCGGCTCCGTCCAATCCTCGGAAGGTTTGTTCGAGGAGATAGAACGATTCATTCGCGTCTTGACGCAGCGCCCCCTTGCGAATCCAATCCTGAAATAACTCCGCCGAAACTTCGTACCGGGTACGCCCTCCGGATTCCTCCGGCAAGATGAGATGCACCATACTGTAAGGGCTGCGTCGGGCCAACGCGCTCCTCTCTTCCGCACTGATCACGTCATACGGCGGTGTGATTACCCGGTCCAGCGAACCAACCAGCCGCTTATTGAATCGAAACCCCCGGAACCCTCTGACTTCCAGCATACCTCTACTCAAGTTCAACGCCGAGCACCTACCGCAGTGATGCGGATTGTATAAACCGGAGCGAGCCGAGTCAAGAAGTGGACGCGAAGTTTAGAGCTGACACGGGTAGTCAGGAGTCAGGAGCAGGAGTCAGAAGTTAAGAACCGAATAGTTAGCAGGGGAGGGGTTATACTCCCCCGGATCAGGGTCACGTTGATTGCAGGCCAGCACCGAGAGGAATCGAATCAATTTTCACCATTTTCGTAGTCCAGCAGAAAAGTTTTCCTTGACGGATCGTAACCCTCTGATGATACAATCTTTGCAAGGACAGTTCGCCACCTCCTATGGGTAGGTTTGGGGAGGGAAGAGGAGAGCGTCTTAGAGGCTGGGTGACCTTCGGGTAGAGACGTGGATAGCATCCGAGCATAGGGGACGTGTCTCGCAACGGGGGTCTAACGGGCCGTTCATGATTCGAGTCGTAAGGTCGCAAGTTAGGAGAAGTTTCATGCGTGCTTGGGTGTTTCTAACAGTAGTTGCCGTGGCCTTCGTCTCTTTTCCGGCAGATGGACAGGGGCCGGCCCGTGCTAATCCGGAAGACGTGCAAGGCGTGTTGCGAACCTTGCACGCGGCGACGGCAACGGAGTTGCCGCGGATCGTGAATACCGACTCGGGGTTTCTGACCTTTATCGGCGCGCCACCCGGTACCCAGTTCTCTCCCGAACCGTCGTTGTCCAAGACCAATAACCCCGAGGCGATCGCGCGCGGGTACCTTTCGCTCCACGCGGGTGCATTTTTTGCCAAGAGTGCGGGATTCGGATTCGCGACGGTGCGTATTCCGCAATCGGGGGGCCGCTCGTACGTTCATCTTGGCCAAACTTACCAGGGACTCCCCGTGTTCGGCGCGGAAGTCATGGTGCAGGTGAACGCCAGCGGCGGGATTGACTGCATACTTAGCGACCTCATGCAAGACCCATCGCTGCTGGACAATCGCACCGTATCCACGACGCCTTCGGTTGCCGCTGGCCAAGCCAAAGCGGCAGCAATCACGTCTCTCAAATCTCGCTATCCGACGGAAGACTTTGCCGTGGTGTCTGAGCCGAAACTGATCATCTATGACCCGGGTGTTTTGGGGGCGGCCGGCCCGGTCGAGCTGGCTTGGCAGACGCAGGTATTCGCGACCACCACCCCGCTCATTCGGGAGGCGGTATTCATTGACGCCCACTCCGGCGGAATCGCGCTAAATTATTCCCTGGTGGAAAGCGCGAAGAAACGCGAGATTTACGACTCGGATAACACTGAAGATGATCCGGGCACGTTGGTCCGGGCGGAGGGAGGCCCCGTTTCCACTATCGTGGATGTGAATCAGGCTTATGACTTTCTCGGCGACACTTATGATTTTTACGCCAATGAGAATGGGCGAGACAGTATAGACGGACTCGGCTATACGCTCAGCGCGACGGTCCGGTTCTGTTTCTTCGGCTGCCCCATGCAAAACGCCTTCTGGGACGGATTCCGCATGTATTTCGGCGAAGGATTCGCCGTGGACGACGTGGCCGCTCATGAATTGACCCACGGTGTGACCCAGTACACATCCAATCTCATTTACTATCGAGAGTCAGGCGCGATCAACGAGTCCTTCTCCGACGTCTGGGGCGAGTGGGTGGACCTAACCAACGGCGCCGGTAGTGATACGCCCGACGACCGCTGGTACTTGGGAGAGGATGTGCCGGAATTTGGCGCGATTCGCTACATGAAAGACCCGACCGTATTCGGCGACCCGGACCGATACCGAAGCCCGCTTTATTACAAGGGGCCGTTCGACAACGGTGGCGTACATTGGAACAGCGGGGTCGGCAATAAACTCTGTTATTTGCTTACTGACGGCGATCAATTTAATGGGCAGATCGTCACGGGTATGGGCATCTCCCGGGCCGCCGACCTCTTTTACGAAGTGCAAACGAATCTTCTTAACGTATCGAGCAAATACCGCGACCTCGGGAGCGCAATGGTTCGGGCAGCTATCAACCTGAACTTCGACGAGATCGAGCAATTCAATGTGCAGGCCGCCACGTTGGCCGTGGAAATCCTGCCGCCGCAACCCGTTTTGCCCGGTCTGCGCGAATTTCGCGCCACCTCCGACACGGCTACCGGCAAGGTTGTTCTCACCTGGAAGAATCCGCAGGCACCGAACTTCAAACAGATCATCATTCGTCGCAAGGACGACGGATTCCCGACCAAGGAAGACGATGGGACTCTGGTGTACAGCGGGAAAGGAGACCAAGCGAGCGCCGACGTGAAAAAGACGGATGACGCGGTCGTGAGTCCGACCACGGAATACTATTATGGCATCTTCGCGGAATACCTTGGGGATGTTTTTCCGCCGGATCAGAAGCTGTTCGCCCGGGCGGTCACCGGCGCAAATCTCCCCGATTTCCTGACCGAGGCCTTTGCCGCCGGAACCGACCTGTCATTTTCGCAAATACTCTTCACGCCGACCGTGGACCTCACGAAGGCCCAGGACTCCGGGAATCCCACCTCTTACACGAACTACTACAACTACACGGCAAGTATTCGACATGACGTCTACACCTTGCCCGAACCCCGCGTCGGCGCCGTCCGCATGTTGCCGCTGGACGAAGGGTTTGCCACGATTCCGTCAATCACGCCCAATCCGTTGGCCGGCGATTTAGAACCGTTCGGAATCAAGCACCCGATCCCGTTCTTCGGCGGGCTCACTCAGAGTCTGACGTTGGCCGGAAATGGTTATATCATGCCGGCCCCGCCGTCGGACGACTTTGCCACCGATTTGAGGAACTTTCCCTCGATCGAAACCCATTTTCAGGTTCCTCGGCTTTCATTTCTGTTCGCGAATCTGGACCCGAACAGCTTGGGCGAGGTTTGGGCGAAAGGAATGGACGACAAGTTCGTGATTACGCTCGAGCGGGTGAGCGAGCATGGTTCCATAAAGTCGAACACCGTCCAAGTGGAATTGTTCTATAGCGGCCACATTCGGGTCACGTATCTCGAACTCAATGTTCAGAATGCCGTGGTCGGTCTTTCCGACGGGAACGGAATACCGCTCGACCCGGCCACGTTCGAACCCAAGACTACCAATCTCTCGAATCTGGCCTTACCGTCACGCTTGACGCTCGAGCCGATCCCGCTGCAACTGGTTAAGGAACAAGACCTGGTTTCGTTTACGGCGCAAGCGAACGCCGCGCCGGGTGGGGCGCCGTTGGTGATTACCGCGGAACCGTTGCCCACGAACCCCGCCGCCACGTTTACGGTCAGCGGCGACAAGGGAGTCTTCGATTGGCAGACCGACTATACCAGCAGCGGCACTTACACGATCTACGTGAAGGCGCGGCAGGGAACGGACGAAGCTTCACAAAATGTGCTGGTGGTTGTGAGCGACATGGATCAATTGCCCGACGCCGTGAGCCTGGGC
>JACQVH010000133.1 GCA_016209895.1 Candidatus Hydrogenedentota bacterium
GGCGGTGGATAAGTTCGAATACCAACGCGGGTACAAATTCAGCACCTACGCGACGTGGTGGATTCGGCAGGCGATTACGCGCTCGATCGCGGACCAGGCGCGGACGATACGCATACCCGTGCATATGATCGAGTCCATCAACAAGCTGGTGCGGACGAGCCGGCGCTTGGTGCAGGAATTCGGGCGCGAGCCGGTGGCGGACGAGATCGCGAATCAGATGGGAATGTCTTCGGACAAGGTCCGCAGCATCCTGAAGATTGCGCAGGAGGCGATTAGCCTCGAAACGCCGGTCGGCGACGACGGCGACAGCAACTTCGGCGATTTCATTGAAGACAAGAGCGCCGAATCTCCGGCCAACGCGACCGCGTTCTCCGTGTTCCAGGAGCGATTGGACCAGGTGCTCTCGACGTTGACGGAGCGCGAAGAGAAAGTCCAGCGATTGCTCTTCGGCCTGCGCGAAGGCTACCCGCGGACGCTGGAGGACGTGGGCAGCGTGTTCAACGTGACGCGGGAGCGCGTCCGCCAGATCGAGGCCAAGGCGTTGCGCAAGATGCGGCATCCGACCCGCGCCCGCGAGTTGAAGCCGTTCCTGGACTGGACGCTCGGTCAGTCGTAACCCCGCTGCGCGGGCCGACCGTTACCGGGGGCATTCGTCGTGGGCCCGTAGCTCAGTTGGTCAGAGCAGGTGACTCATAATCACTTGGCCGTTGGTTCGAGTCCAACCGGGCCCACCAGATTTCCCGAGTTTGGCGCACTACGAGCAGGGGTGGCCCTTCTCAATTTGATCCGCAATCCGAGACCCGCTACATTGATTGTAATTCGTGGGAGCTTGCGCGATGAAAACCCTGGAAGAGAGAATGAACGAGTTGCCGCCCGAACATCGTCAAGAGGTCGAGGATTTCGTGGAATTCTTGCTCGAAAAGCGACGACCGAAATGTGGCAAGCGGCTTCGGCAAGACTGGGGTGGCGCCCTCAAGGAGTACCGTCAACAATACACTTCGGTCGAGCTTCAAAAAGCAGGCGTTGGCGTGGCGCCGGGATTAGCTCAGTGCGGCTGAGGCCGCGACCGGGGCCTATTCGCCAAGAAGGATAGCAACGACAACAGGGACAGCAAGGACGGAAAGGAAGCAAAAAAAGATAGGGGCGCTTCGTCAAAGTCCGGAATGGATCGTGGGACTACACTGATGGCGTGGTTGAACACTTAAGGGAACGAATTGGTTGTCAAGGCCCTGATAGCGGTGGGTAGCTACGAAGGTGGAGGGATGGGGTCATGAAGAAGATGGCGATGTGTTCAGTGTTATTGGTGGGAATAGGGGCGTTCTTGTATCTGACGCCGCGGGCGGGGTCGTTGGCGAAATTCGCGACGCAGCGGGCGGGGGACGTGGACCTGTCCGGCGCCATTGACGCGGTGGACGTACAACTGGTGATCAACACCGCGCTCGGACTCACGATTGATTCGGATGGGGACGGGTTGTGCGATGGGGCGGAGGCACGCTGGGGAAGCGACGCGAATCAAGGGGATTCGGACGCCGATGGGGTGGGCGACTTGCAGGAGTACTTCGAAGGGACGCTGGAACCCGTCAACGGCGGGGGGAACATCTTCTACGTGTCGGAATCGGGTCTCGACACCAATCCGGGCACGGAGGAAGCGCCGTGGCGTACAATTCAACATGCCGCAGACGTGTTGACGGCCGGGCAAACGGTCCGTATTCGCGCGGGCACGTACGTAGAACGCGTCGTACCACAGAACTCCGGGACCGCCGGCAATGAAATTGGGTACGAGGGCTTTCCCGGTGAAATCGTAACCGTGGACGGTACGGGTGTGGATGTGCCGGAATGGGGCGGCCTCATTGACATGGGGGGCCGGCAGTATATTCGTGTGTCGGGACTCAGGGTCACCAATGTGACAACGAATCCCCATAACCCTGGTATCCTTGCCGACACCGCCAGCTATATCACGATTGACGGCTGCTTCGTCAACAACACGAATGATTCGGGGATAATGATTTGGAACAGCGATCACGTAATCATTGAAAACAATGAAGTCGCGGCCGTGTGTCAGAGCGGTTACAACGAAGGGATCACGGTCGGGGCCACTAATACATTCGAGGTTCGGAACAATGTCGTACATGACAACGCGAAGGAAGGCATTTGTGTGAAGGACGGAACGACGAACGGACTCGTTTACGGCAATGTCGTGTACGATTTGAGCCAACGAGTGGGCATTTACTTGGATGCATGGGATGACTTCGTGACCAATGTCCAGGTTTTCCGAAACATAGTGCATGACGTTGCGGGAGACGTTTCCGGGGGCCACGGCATCGCCCTCGCTTGCGAGTCCGGGGGATATCAGGAGAACATTTCCGTTTACAACAACGTGGTGTACCACAATGGTCTGAATGGCTTGACCATTGGCTACTGGGGCGACCCGGCGCCGAACCGCGTCATGCGGAATGTGCGCGTGATCAACAACACGTTTTACGACAACGGTACGCCGGACTGGGGCGGCGGCATCTCGATCGAGAATCCGGATGCTCAGGATATCGTCATTCGCAACAACATTTGCAGCCAGAACCAGTACTACCAGATTCGTACGGAGTTTGCCGTAACGGGTCTGACCATAGAGCGCAACTTGATTGACGGTTTCCGTGGGAATCTCGATGACGAGACGCGCGGTACGGACTTTGTCGAAGGTGCGGCCGCATTTGTGAACGCGTCGAATGCCGACTTTCACCTGACGGCTGATTCACCGGCTCGGGACGCGGGCCTGGCGACGGATGCGCCCGAGGTAGATTTCGATGGTGTGGCGCGGCCGCAGGGTTCGGCTGTGGATGTTGGGGCGTATGAATTTTTTGCGCGATGAGAGGCTGCGGAACCGTTTTCAACCACGAATCACACGAATCATACGATTAAGCATTGCGCGGCCAAGGCCGTGCTGGCGACACATTAACCAGGAAGAAACGAATCCCGCGCGGCGCGGGACACGAAGAAGAGCCAATCGTACTATATTGATGCGCAGTAGCTTACAGACGAGATATCTGCAAGAAAACGAGTTTCTGGCCGTTAGTAGTACGAATCTGGAAATCAGGAACGCAGGAAACTGACCCATTGCAAACGAGAGCTATGTAGCTCCCGTTTGCAGTGGGAGTGATACGCCCATTACAAATGGGCGGCACAAGTTCACACGTCAATTTTGGGGACGACGAAGGGTACGCGATATTTGCGCGTGAGGTAGGCGTCGGCTTCGGCGTCGTTCAGGATTTGTTCCTTTTCGGGGTCGAAATCGAAGGAGCGGCCGATCCGGAAAGAGAGCAAACCCAAGTGGCACAGGGCTGCCGAGTAATGCCCTTCGAGGACTTCGGCGTTCAGGATTTTCGGGTCGCGCGCCTGGATGGCGTCGAGGAAATTGCCGTAGTGGTCGCCGCCTTTGTCGTTGCTGGGACCCGGCTCCTTCTTCTCGCCCAGGAAGGTCCGGTAGGCGCTGTAGCTGTCAATCACCATGTATCCTTCCGAGCCGTAGAACAGCACGCCGATCTTGGCGCCGTCTTCGTCGTTGGTGTACCAGGGACGGGTCTCGAACACGAGCATGCGGCCTTTCTTGCCGGCGTCGGGGTAGCTGAACATGGCGGTGCTGACGTTGGGGACTTCTTTGTCGTCGTCAAAGATGTACATGCCGGCCATGGCGGTGACTTTCTTGGGCAGGGCCACGCCCAAGCCCCAGCGGGCGATGTCCATCTGGTGCACGCCCTGGTTGCCCATGTCGCCGTTGCCGTAGTCGTAGCAGTAATGCCAATTGTAATGGAAGCGGTTCGGATTGAAGGCGTGTTCCGGTGCAGGACCGAGCCAGAGGTTGTAGTCCACGCCTTTCGGGACGGGGCAGTCGGCCTTCTTGCCAATGGAATCGCGGGACTTGTAGCAGAGTCCGCGCGCCATGTAGACCTCGCCGATGACTCCGTCGCGCAGTTTCTGCATGGCTTCTTGCATGCCGACGCTACTGCGAATCTGCGTGCCGTGCTGGACGATGCGTCCGTATTTGCGCGCGGCGTTGACTAACTGGCGGCCTTCCCACACGTTGTGCGAGCACGGCTTCTCGACGTAGACGTCCTTGCCGGCTTCACAGGCCCACACGGCGGCGAGGCTGTGCCAGTGATTGGGCGTGGCGATGCTGACGGCGTCCACCGATTTGTTATCGAGCAGCTTGCGCAGGTCCACGTAGCCTTTGGGTTTCTTTTTGGTTTTCGTGCTGACGGTGGCTACACCTTTGTCGAGCACGCTCTTGTCTACATCGCACAGCGCGACTAATTCGGTCCGCGGATTCGACGTCCAGGCGCCGATATGGCTGCCGCCGCGCCCGCGGAATCCGATGACGCCCATCCCGATCTTTTCATTGGCGCCGAAGACCTTGCCCTTGGCCATGGTTCCGGCCACGATCACGGCGGCCGCGGAGCTTCCCAAGAATTGCCTGCGTGTAAACGACATGATTGCATCTCCCTTGTTTTGACCAGGCTGAACGCCCACCGGGGGTATTGTGCTTTATTTTGACGGCGGGTGCAAGGTGGCAGGGGCCGTAAGCAAGACCATCGGCTATGGAGACGCAAAGGACAGCAAGGACAACAAGGATAACAAGGACTACATGGATTACATGGACTACAAGGATCCACCTTCGCTGAAGCTTCGGTGGGCAAGCGCAAGGGAAGCAGGGAAGGACGGCGCGGATTACACGGATAGCGCGGATGAATTCACTAGGGGACGAGTTTGCGGCGGCGGCGAGGGGTTTGCAAAACGTGTGGATTCTTGTACAATCCTTGTCACAACATCGAGGGGGTTCTCCTATGGCCTTTAGACATAGAGCATCAATCATGGCTCAAAGTGTCACTGCTGTGAGGGCGTTTTGGGCACTGGTAGCGGTGCTATGCCTTGTGGCGGGGTCTATCTTCGGGGAAATGGTCTGGACCGACCCCGCACCGCTGAACACCAATGCGGCCGGGGATTTCGCAACGGACGAGTCTCCTGGACTGGCGACGGACGGAGCGGGGAATTGGGTGGCGGCGTGGGATTCTAATGACAGCTTGGGCGGGACGATTGGGACCGACTATGACGTTCTGGTGGTGCGTTCGACCGATAACGGGGTGACTTGGACCGATGCCGTACCGCTCAACACCAATGCGGCCACGGACTCGGGAGCCGACCAAGCTGTCGAGGTGACGACGGATGGGGCGGGGAACTGGGTGGCGGCGTGGGATTCTAATGACAGCCTGGGCGGGACGATTGGGACCGACGCAGATATTCTCGTGGCACGCTCGGCGAACAACGGGGCGACCTGGACAAATCCCGCAGCGCTCAACACCAATGCGGCCACGGACTCCGGGGCGGATAGGGATCCCCAGGTAACGACAGACGGGGCGGGGAACTGGGTCGCAGTGTGGCAATCAAATGACAGCCTGGGCGGGACGATTGGGACCGACCAGGATATTCTGGTATCGCGTTCGACCGACAACGGCGCGACGTGGACCGCGCCCGTACCGCTGAACACCAATGCGGCCACGGACTTTGGGGACGACTACGTTCCTCAAGTGACGACGGACGGCGCGGGGAACTGGGCGGCGGTGTGGGGATCAGTTGACAGCCTGGGCGGAACGATTGGGACCGACTTTGACATCCTGGTGGCACGCTCGACGGATAAGGGGGCGACCTGGACAAGTCCCGCACCGCTCAGCACCAATGCGGCTACGGACTCCGGGCTAGACTACCGTCCTGAAGTGACGACGGACAAGGCGGGGAACTGGGTGGCAGTGTGGTGGTCGAATGACAGCCTGGGCGGGACGATTGGGACCGACGATGACATTCTGGTGGCACGCTCGACGGATAACGGGGCGACCTGGACAAATCCCGCACCGCTCAACACCAATGCGGCTACGGACTCTTGGGCGGATGGGGATCCCCAGGTAACGACAGACGGGGCGGGGAACTGGGTGGCAGTGTGGATCTCGTGGGACGACTTGGGCGGGACGATTGGGACCGATGGTGACGTTCTGGTGGCACGCTCGACGGACAGCGGGACGACTTGGACCGACCCGGCGCCGCTGAACACTAATGCGGCTACGGACTCCGGGATAGACTACAGTCCTAAAGTGACGACAGACGGGGCGGGGAACTGGGTGGCAGTGTGGTGGTCGGACGACAGCCTGGGCGGGACGATTGGCGCCGACCCCGACATCCTCATTGCCAGAGCGAATTTCACGGGTTCGGTCCATGGTTTTGTCCGCGATGGCGATACCGATGCGGGACTGAGTTGTGCGGCGGTGCAGGTGAAGTCCGTGGAGGGCGGTGTGCAGCGGGTGGCCACGACGGACGTGAATGGCGAATACCGGGTCGTCAATTTGCTGTCGGGAAACTACCGCATCGAGGTATTTTCGCCGGGTTATTCGAGTGAGTCCGCGGAGGCGATCGTCACGGACCTCGGGCAGACGGAGGCGAGTGTGGCGATGACGCCGGTCAGTGGCGGGGGAGCGGTCACGGGACTCGTCGTTGATGAGAAGTCTGAAAAGCCGTTGGGCGGGGTGCGAGTAGATGCCCGAATCGGTGGAGAGATTGCGGCGACCACGTATACGTGCGCGGAGGGTCGCTATGAGTTGAGGGGCTTGGCGGGCAAGGCCACGAGGGTGACTCTCGAGTTCTCGGCCTTCGGATACGTGACGACGACGACCGAAATCGAACTTTCTCCCGGTGAAACGCGGGAAGTGAATGCCGCGTTGACGCCGAAGGTCGAGTTGTCCGGTTCGCTGGCGGGCGTGGTACGGGACGCGGTGAGCGGAGAGCCGATTCCGGGGGCGCGGGTTACCGCGACGAAAGCCGCCGTAGGACCGAGCGTTGACGCCGATACGTATGGGCAGTATTACCTCGGCGAGCTGGTGTCCGGCGTGTATCAGGTGGTCGTTTCCGACCTGGAGCATGCAACGCAGACGATGGCGGTGTCGGTGTTTGGCAGCGTGCCGACGACGGCCGATTATTACCTGGAGCCGGCTAGCGTGCGGGAGCCGAGCGACTTGGACGCCAACGGGGTCGTGAACGCGGTGGACGTGCAACTGGTGATTAATGGGGCGTTGGGCCTGCCGACCGCCTACAATTGTGACGTGAACAAGGATCAGGCCGTGGATGCGGTGGACGTGCAACTGGTGATCAACGGGGCGCTGGGTCTGACGTAGACTTGTTTCCGGTTTCCCGTTTCCAGTCGCGATTTTCTAGTCTCCGGGGTTAACCCTTCTGTCTGCGGCCGAAAATGTTCGGCCTCCAATTTTCACCGAAACAGATGATGGAGGTCCAGTCGGAGCGTGTAGAGTGCGAGCCAGCAGGCTATCCAACAGGCGAAGAGCGGGGTTTTCAGTCTTGATCGCGATTGGAGCAGAATGATTGCGCCGAACACGTATAGTTCGTAGAGGTTGCGGAGAAAGGACCAGTCTTCGGACCAGACATTTCTGCTGACGATGGCCGCTAGGGCGGCGTACAGTACCCACGCAATTTTCTCGTGGGTAAGGGCCGCGGAAGATCGAAGCGCGGCGGCTACGGCTCCCGCGAACAGGATTATGAGGGTCATCTCTGCCAAGTAGGCGGCATTGCGAAACGACAAAGCAGATAGTTTGTCCATCGCGGATTCCGCGAGACCCTGGAACGGCATGCTGAGTACGCCGGCCGTGGTAGCAGTTCCGCCGTTCCACATGTAAGAGAGGCACAGGTTCCAAATCAGGAAGACCAGGATTGGCGCGCCGTACCACGGGAGAGCGTTTCGTGACTGACGGAGTATCCGACGCCACAGGCCGAGTCCGACCAACGCACACGCCAACAAGAGGGATGTTTCCCGCGCCAACACGGCGGAGCATAGGATGGTCGCGGCGGCGCGATGTCGTTGTTGGGCGGCAAGCCAGAGCGACACCAGGAGCAAAGTGGCGGCCACGATTTCCGTGAAGTCCCTCGAGAGCGTCAACAAGAATCCGGGATAGCAGGTGATGAGCAGTCCGTAGATTGGCGGGTATCCCTTGGTCTGGAGGTACTTTGCGGCGAACCACGTCAACAAGCACAAGCCGATGTAATTGACGGCGAGCATGACGAGAGGCACCCAGGCATGGTGTCCGAAAGTCAGAATCCACACGAGAAGCGGGTATAGAATGCGTTGGTGCCGGTAGGCCGGTAAATCCACCGTGATTCCGAATTCGGTTCGTTCTCGGGTGAATGGGTTCAGGGCGAAACGGTAATAGAATTGGCCGTCGTGTCCGTCCGAATTGGGGAAGACGTAAAGGCCAGGCGGGACGGCGCTCGGATCGCAGAATTTGTCGCCGGCCGTTACGAAAGAGGACGGATCCCAGCCGTGTACCGCCAGCTTCGTAAGCACGAAGATCAGGAATAAGACAGCGACGATGGCCACGGGGCCCAGTGCGTGGTTCATAAACCACCACGGTCTCTCAGGGACGATGTTACTGACTTGCACTGGCGCGGGACTGCCGTGGGGTTGGGTCACCTGGATAAGCCTCGAGTCAAAGCGTCGAGATGCTCGCGGTGGTATTGGTAATGTTCGAAAGGGATGTATTCGCGGATGGTGTCGTCGAGATGGGGGACGTAGCCGCCTTGTTCGAGTAGGGGGCGGACTTGGGAGTCCAATTCTTTAGCGATGGCTTGGGTGCCGTTCATGACGGTCTGCCAATCTACTCCGCCGAATAAGAGCAGATTTTGGCCGAATTTACGGCGAAGCTCGGTATAGTTCAGGCCACACAGCCTCGTATGGTGCAGGACGAAGCCGTTGATGCCGGCTTCGAGCCAAGTCGGGATCAAGTCGTGGATTCGGCCGGTGGTCCAGATGAAGTGAAATCGAACGCCGTGGTTTGTGAGGCGAGCGATGACGCGCTGCAGTGAAGTAAATACAAATTTGCGATAGGTTTCCGGAGAGATGACCGGGCCGTGGCGGGAAGCGATGGGTTCATAGTATACGGCGTAATCGGGCGTGACTTCCGGCAGTATCCGGTCGAGCAATGTTTCGAGATATGCGAGATAGTGGTCCATCTGCGCTTGGGCGATCGCGGGTTGTTCGTAGAGGAGCGTGAGGGCGTCGGTGAGGGTGCGTCCATCACTAATACCCAGTACTTGGAAAAAACCTTCGTTCCAGGGGGCGATGGCGAGAGCGTGGTCGCGGTTGCGCCATTGAGTGATGCGGGTATTCCAATCCGCCAGCAAGCAGTCGCTCCGATTGGGATCGTAGGAGCGCTGGAAGTGCGGAAGGTCAGCTTCGCTGTGTACCACGGCCTTTTCTTCGCGTTTGCGTCGCCACTCGACGGGGACGGTTTCGCGCCGGTCGAGCTCGAAAAAACTTTCCGGAGCGCGTCCGTTGAGGGCGCCCTTCGCGTTCCACGCGCGCAGCACTTCGTCGGAGAACTCGGCCTCATACCGGGGCGGGGCGACGGCCGCGAATCGAAAGGTGTCGCGCAGCCGTGTCCGGGAGTCCATGGCGGCCCTTATCGGAACCAGTGTTGGCTCAGGTAATCGAAGAAGAAGAGGGCGTTCTCGAGGGGCACGTTGCTGGGGATGTGGTTGCCGACGGCGAACATGAAGCCCGGGCAGTCTTTCGCAAGCTCGAGCGTGGCATCGATCTGCGCTTGGATTTGCGGCCGCGTGCCGAAGGTGAGTGTGCGGCAGTCCACGGAACTACTGATGATGCAATGCGTTTTTCCAAAGCGTTCTGCGACCGTGCGCAATGGGACGAGCGGTTCGAAGATGAATCCGTCGGCGCCGGCGTCGGCGATATCGTCCAGGAAGAGCGTCCAATCGCCGTCCGAACAATAGAGCACCTTCTTGCCGGCCGCTTTAAGTACCGACCAAAGTTTCTTGTACCGCGGGAAAATAACGGCGCGATAGAAGGAAGGGTCCATGAAGGGGCCTTGCGTCCAGACCATGTCGTCGTGGCAAATAAACACCGGGGCGGAGGTGCGGGCCCAGGCTTCGTAGTGGTGCAGGCTGAGTCGAAAGATGGAATCCAGCACGCGCTCGAAGCGGCGGGAGTCCGCGGCGGCGGTCAACAACATTTCCCAACCGAAGGCTTCGATGGCGCCGGAGACGATGGTCTTATAGTAACCGGCCGTGAACACTTGGTCGGTATGTGTTTTTTGTCCTTGCTGATACTGCTTCTCGTAGTAGTCTACCAACGCGTCGGCATCGGGCAGGCCGTATTCCTGTACGGCGTCGAAGGCGTACACTTCACTCGCGAACCTAAATGGGCAGGGCTTAGGATCGCGGCGATCCAGGCCGCCTTCCTGGAATTCGGCGTGGCCCATGTCGGTGGTGCGGCCACGCTCGGCCCAAGGTACGGGGCCGTCGTTGGTGATGAAGACGAAGTCGTACTGCCACGCCTGTACGAACGGTAGGCCGGTTTGTTGTCGGACATGGCGCATCAGCGGGTCGTGCGAACAATACTCGGTATGGGCCAGGCGCGAGTCGGGCCGCAGACAGATGGCGTTCATTCCAATTTGATAGCTCATAGTGTTCCCGGCGCGTACGATAAACCGCGGACGTGGCTGGTTCAAGGTGTACTGCGTGCGAGTGGAGAAAGTTGCGAGCGGGCGGCCGACTGCTTATGCTGAGGCGAAATCCAGTGGTATGGGGTAATGAAAGCCGGGGAAGGGACTCATTTCATGGTAATCGCACAACACGATAAGACTATTCTCAGGGACTTGGCGAGACGGCTGGCAGAGATTGCGCGGCTGCCGGTGATGGAGGAGCGGCGGCGGTTGTGGCGCAAGCACAACAGCCTTGAGCGGGAGCGGCCGATGGTTTTGATTTTCCCCGAGGGGTCCTGGGTGGAACTGCTGCCAGAAAGCGTGCTTCAATGCGAAGACGAGCGCGCCCGGAAGATGGAGTGGACGCTTCGGCACAGAATCTATTGGCATGAGCACATCCCGGATGATTGGGTCTTCGAGGATCACTGGATCGTGAACAAGCAGATCAAGAACAGCGGCTGGGGCCTGGAACCGCGCCACCGGAGTAGTCCGCAGGCGCGGGGCGCGTGGGGATTCGAGCCGGTCGTCAACGGGCCGTCGGACCTGAAGAAGCTTCGATATCCGGAGATCGAGTATGACGAAGGCGCAACTCTCCAGGCGCTTGCGGAGGCGCGGGAGGTCTTCGATGGGATTTTGCGAGTGGAATTGAGGGGTATTGGGCATGTTTCGTTTCACCTCATGGCGATCTACTCGCGCTTACGGGGTCTCGAACAAGTGATGGAGGATATGTGTGAGAACCCCGGGATGCTGCATGAGGCGATGGCGTTCTTGGAGGCGGGTCATCAGCGGCTGATCGAACAGTACGTGAAGCTGAATCTGTTCTCGCTCAACAACGACGACACGTATCACTCGTCGGGCGGCGTGGGCTATATCGAGACGTTGCCGCTGCCGGATTGCGACCCGGACCGAGTGCGGCCGTGCGACGTCTGGGCTTCGGCGGAGGCGCAGGAGTTGGCGCAGGTCGGTCCGGAAATGCACGACGAATTCAGCCTGCAATACGAGCGTCGGCTGTTGAAACACTTCGGGCTGAACGGTTACGGCTGCTGTGAGGATTTGACGCTGAAGTTGGACCAGGTGTTTACGATTCCCCATATCCGGCGGATATCAATATCGCCGTTCGCGGACGTAGACCGGTGCGCGGATAAGCTCGGGAACCGCTACATCTTTTCATGGAAGTGCCATCCGAGCCATCTTGTCGGCGGGTTCGACGAGGACCATGTGCGGAGGTACCTTCGGCACGCCGTGGACGTGACTCGCGGGGGCGTCCTGGAGATGATTCTCAAGGACACCCATACGTGTGAACATCACCCGGAGCGATTCACGCAATGGGCACGCGTCGCCCGAGAGGTTGTCGAGGACGGGGTCTAGTCTACTTTTCCGGGAGGCGTTGGCGAGACCTGTCCATTGACTCAACCCGATGGCGGTTTATCCCGAAAACGAAGACCCTGATAGCCGTCGTTGCGAGTCCCGCGCAGCGCAGGATTAGCGGAAGAGCGACGCGGCAATCTCGCATACCCTGAGAACGGGGCTGACAAGATTGCTTCGTCGGTCCGCCGCGGCGGACCCACGAA
>JACQVH010000134.1 GCA_016209895.1 Candidatus Hydrogenedentota bacterium
CTATATCATAGTATTCAGGTCTGTATTCGGCAGGGTCAACGCAGTTGACATTGGAGGCCGTTCATGTCAGATAATTTGGAGGCTGAGAATGGGTAAGACGATTTTGGGGCCGGGAAATTGGCGAGATGGAAGCGATCGTTACGCGAGAATTGACTAAGCGGTATCGGTCTAATTGGGGCCGGTTGCGGGCGCCGTCCTTGGACCGCCTCGAACTGCGCATCGGGGAGAATGAGGTTTTTGGTTTTCTGGGCCGCAACGGGGCCGGGAAGACAACGGCCATCAAAATCCTATGCAGCCTGCTTCGGCCTACCCAGGGCGACGCTTTCGTGTTCGGCGCCAACGTCCGGACGCGCAAGGCCCGCGAGCGGATCGGGTACTTGCCGGAGAGTCCGTACTTCTACGAATATCTGACGCCCCGGGAAACCATAGATTTTTATGGGCAGCTACACGGGTTGGACGCGGTGTCCCGCGCACGCGAATGGAAGAAACTCGCCGAACTTCTGGATCTGGGCGGCATTGGGAACCAGCGAATCCGGGAGTTTTCCAAGGGAATGCGGCAGCGTTTGGGCTTTGCCGTGGCGCTGGTCGGGAACCCGGAGGTGCTCATTCTCGACGAACCGATGAGCGGGCTTGACCCCTTGGGACGCAGAGCCTTTCGAGAACTGATCCTGCGGCTTCGGGACGAGAAAAAGACGCTATTCTTCGGTTCGCACGTGCTGGCCGACGTGGAACAGATTTGCTCCCGGGTGGGAATCCTTGTCCGTGGGAAACTGACGTCGCAGGGCCGGCTAGATGAATTGTTAACGCGGCAAATTCGACTGGTGGAAGTGATCGTGAACCGACTGGATTCGTCGGCCCGGGCCGCTTTGGCGACCAAAGCGAGTTCGGCGCGGGAGTCCGAAGCGGGTCAGCACTTCTACTTTGACGATCTGGCTGCGGCCAATGACGCGGTGCGAATTGTGCACACCAACGGCGCCGAGTTGGTCGAGTTTACACCGGTTCGGGAGTCGCTCGAAGATTATTTCCTGCGGCAGCAGGAGGGGCCGCCATGAGAATCGTGGCGGTGGCCCAGAATACATTGCGCGAGACCACGCGGGACAAGGTGTTGTACGTGCTGCTGTTTTTCGCGGGGATCACAATCCTAGGCTCCAAGGCCTTAGGCTGGATCAGCATCGGCCAGGACATCAAGATCGTTAAAGATATATCGCTCGCGGCGGTGTCGGTGTTCGGGGCGCTGATTTCGATTTTCGTTGGGACCAGCCTGGTATACAAAGAGATTGACAAGCGCACCGTCTATACGATTCTCTGCCGGCCCTTGTATCGCTACGAGTTTATTCTGGGAAAATACCTTGGACTGGCCGTCCTGTTGGCAATGGTGACGGGCACGATGACGGCCGTGGCCGCCGCGTACGTGGTGGCGCTGGGAGGAACCCTTGACAGCACCTTCTTCCTGGCGGCCCTGTTGGTTTACTGGCAGTTGCTGCTGATCACGGCGTTCGCAGTTCTGCTATCGTCGCTTACGTCTCCCATCCTCGGGGCCATTATCGTGTTTTCGATATACGTGGCCGGGCATGCCACGCGTATTTTGATTGAATTGCCACCTCATTTTGACGACACGTTGGCGAAAAACGTGTTGAACTGGGTCTACTACCTGGTTCCGAACTTGACGAATTTCGACATCCGTTCGGAAGCGGCGAATGATATCCCGGTAGCGCCAGGTTACGTCGTCTGGGCGCTGCTTTACGGCACGGCGTACACGGCCATGATTCTTACCCTGGCGGCATTGGCCTTCGAGGACAAAGACGTATGAGCCGTAGGCGGCTGATCGCAATACCCGTGATTGCGCTTGCCTTCGCGTGTACGGTATCCGCGCAATGGCGCATGGACACCCTTCGCACGGCCGCGTCCGGCGAGGAATTACCGTACCTGCCGAATGAGCTGATGATGAATCATTTCACGGCGGGACTGAGCGGCGTCGTAGCGGATGTTCTATGGCTGAAGTGTATCCAATATATCTCCACGCATTTTTGGAGTGACTACCGATTCGTTTACCTCAATGACTTGTGCAAAATGGTTACGCGTCTGGACCCATATTTTCATGACGCCTATCGTTACGGGGGAATGTTTCTGGCCGCGTTCAAAGCGGACGAAGACGCCAGCGTGGAACTTTTCCGCAGCGGGATGGCCCACCTTCCGGACCGTTGGGAGCTACCGTTCGAAGCGGCCATGGTTTACTTACTGAACCGTCGAGACCAACCGGATTCGCCGAAGTTGGCCGCCGCCTATCTCTCGATGGCGGTAGCGACCGGTCAGGCGCCGGAGATGGTTGTCCGAGTGGCGGAAGGTATTCAGTGGAAGCATAACTTGACCGACATCGAACGCGACATGTGGCAGGAGATCGTTCGCACCAATCCGGATAAGATCATGCGGGAGATGGCCCAGCGCAAGCTCGTGGAACTTGACCTGCGGGAGGTTTGCGACGTGATGGACCGGGCCGGAGAACGTTTTAAGACCGAGCAGGGTCGGCCGGTGACTTCTTTGGATGACTTGGTGAGAATGGGGTACGTCACAAGTCTACCCACAGACCCGCTGGGAGGACACTTCATTCTGGATAGCCAGGGTCGCGTCAAGAGTACCACGCTGCTTGACGAAGACGTAAAACGTCGAAAGAACCGGCTGCGCGCGCTTCTCGACGCCTTTAATCGGAAGGAAGGGCGCCCGGCGGAAAACCTGGATGAGCTCGTGAGGAAAGGCTACACGCGAAGAATTCTCGAACACCCGTATGAGGACCAACGGTGGCGGTATGATCCCCGTACGGGCGAGATCGAATAAGTATGAAGTATGAAGTATGAAGTGTGGGGGAGGGGTTGGGAGATTACGTTATTCGGTGGTGCTGCCTGCGGGTTCCGTTAGGGCTGTGGTGAGTCGGGCGATTTCGGCGCGGTGGTGACGGAAGAGTTCGATGTCCGTGTCGGTATGCCAAATGCGGCGGTCGCCTTTTTTCAAGTAGTCACGACTTTCAACGAAGGCGGCATCCGATAACTCCAACACATCTGCGAAGGCGGTGCGCAATTCATTTTCGGCCTCGACCAGGATTTCCGGGCGTGTACGGGCCTTGTTACCGGCGGCGATTCGTTCTTCCAACAACTGGATTGCGGCGACGTCTTCGAGTCCGTCGCGCACGGCTTCCCACCGGACACTGGGGACCGGTGTCGGCCCCGGGTAGACCAACGCGTACTCATCGGTTCCCTGATCATCGCTACGCGGAATCCACGGGTCTTGTTGGCTAGTGCTGTGCGTCCAAAAGCCGATTCCTTTTAACCCAAAATACTTCGCCCGCCACGCGTTGGCGCGGTTGTAACGCAAGGGGGACAGCGACTTGACCTGCGACACGCATTCGTAGGACCAGACGGTGTCTCCGCCTTCGAGGATACGTTTCATGCGAGGGTCCTGTGCTAAGAGCCCGGAGACCAGGCGCATGTTCGGACACCAGATATCAATGTAAGGTTCGATCCGTTCGAAATCCGTCCATGAAAGGGATGGAACCGGGTCGGTGTAGATACGAAAGTTTGGGTCCGCCTGGCGGAGCAGTGCGCCCGCTTGCACCAAGGCGTCCACGCTTTGGCCGTAGCTCAGTCCCGGTTCATCCACTGGATAAAACGCATAGTCTTCGTAGTCGAAGCCCTTGGCGAGGAGATGGCCGCGCAAGGTTTGAAGAAAGTTCACTTGCATAAGCCGCCTGGCATCTTCGGAGACCGACGCCTCGAAGTTGATGGTCGGCACGCCCAAATGAAACAGAATCTGACCGCGGCCTCGAAGACGGTCCAACTCGATGTCAAGATTCGTCCAATCTATCTGGAGTTTTCCTTCTTTTCCGACAGTGGCCGGTGGTACGGCGGAAGAGCGCGGATACACATTGACGCCGTGGTCGCGCATGTCGTCAAGAACGGCCCCGGTGTTCTGCGGAAACCATCGGTTGGGGACGTAATCCCAGGTGCACAGGGTCAAGGGGAACTTCTCCGGTATCGCGAGGGGTAACACATTTATCGTCAGACTCAACTCGATAGAGTGAGTGCCGGGTACCAGCGGCAGGATCGTCACCGTCCCGTGGTACAATCCGGGCTTTGTTCCTCCTGTATTGGCTGATAGCCAAATCTTAACTGTATGTTTCGGAGGAATGGTCACGACGTTATCTCTCCCGAGCGAGACCAGGGCGTCTGCCGCCCATTCCCCGTTCTCGGTAGCCGTCGGCACAACTTGGCGTAGAACGATGTTTCCCAGGAACTCGGTGCCGGCCTCTGTTTTCAATGGTCCTACCGCCAGCGTGGCCCGAACGGTTAGCTCACGCCGAGACGTGACAATGAAACTTGCTTGATCCGTTTCGCCGAGATATAGCGGATTAATCTCCATATCGCCAGAGTACACTGGGAAAAGGTCTTCCTGAAAAGACCCGTACGCGGCTGTCGCCCAGGCCGCGACTGCGTTCCCCGCTGTTTCTGCGGTATTCGCTGGTATTGGAGAGGTCCATTCCTCGCGCGCTAGTACGTTGCCGCGAACGTCTCTTGCCACGGCTTGGCAAGTCCAGGTGTGGTAGTCGAACGAAACCGGGTAGGCGAGCTCGAATAGCGACCGCCCGGTCACAACCCCGGCGACGCGACGCCATCCGCGGCCGTTCTGCATCGCTAGATTCACTCGTATCCACGCGCCGTTAGGGTTTTCGACTCTCATGTGAGGCGCTTCCCCGTTCGGTTCGCGCGTGGTCATGTGGATTCCGTCCGGCTTGCCCGTATCTCCATAGGGTGAAGTTGGTAATCCGGGACGCAACCGATACAGCAGCAGTGATGCGGTGGTCGCCAACACGTCCGTTCGACCGGCTTCAGAGATGGGCATGAGCGATGGATTAATAATGCCATTGAGCCGGACATCATCCACGATGTTACCGGATTCGTCAAAGGCGTACAGGTGTTGGGCATACGTTGCCACCAGGATTTCTGAGGTCCCGTCGCCGTTAGCATCCATGATCAACGGCACGCCTCGGCCTTTCGCGCGATAGTAGTGGGTCCAGACGCGTTGGCCGTCGGGGCTGACGGCGTGAAGATTGCCCCATAGACCCGTGCAGAGTATCAGCGGCGGCTCAGAATGCCGGGGCAGGAACGTTATCGAGGTGTCTATGGAGTCGCCGAGAGGCACCTCCCAGCGGACTTTGCCATTGAGATTCAAGCCGAAGAGCGAGCCGCTGCCCGCGGCGCAAACGATGAGGCCTTTCGAGTCGTCGTCGAGGATTTCCGGCAGAGTCAGAATCTGGCCGTGCAGGTCTCGCTCCCAGACGATTCGGCCACCTGAATCCAGGCAGTAGAGCACGTTGCCCACGGAAACGAGGATTTCTGAATCGTGGCTTGGCCGCGTGAGTCTTTGCAGAGGCGCCTGGCACATTCCGTTGCCTAACTTGACGCTCCATGACACGGAGCCGTCCTCGCGGAGGCAGGTGACAGTACCGCTGTGGTCGCCGAAACAATCGAGGGTGCCGGTCGCCGTGGCGAGTACGGCAGGAAAGGCGCGGCCCCAGGTGGTGTGGCCGGGGAGTTGATATTTCCATCGCAACTGGAACTGGGCGTCGAGACACACTACCAATCCTTCGGTGCTGCAGAATAGATAGTGACGTTTGTTGGAAGAGCTGACCACGGTGGGCGTAGTCGTCCACTGGCCTTGGGGAAGCTGAGTAACGGTTCCGTCCTGTCCAGAACCTACGGCGCTCGCGTCGGATCGCCAGAGCATGATTTGCCCGCCGCGATTCACCGCAAAAATTTCGTTCTTGCCGTCGCCGTCCACGTCCAGTACGATCGGCGCCGTCTCGACCGGCCATTGGCCGGTCATTCGGGTCCACTCGATCGGCATGGCCGACACCGGGAAAGCGCAGAGGATGAAGAATCCGACGCTAGTCCATCGTCTCAGAATAAGGGTAGTCATTCGGTCAAATCTTATTTTCTTCGCCGCGCAGAATGCGGCGCAGGTTGGAACGATGACGGAAGACGACGAGCGCGGCGACGAGCGTGACGACGATGCGGAGCGACCAGACCTCCGGCAGGGCTTGCGTCGGATACACGGACCAGGCGAAGGGCAATGCATACACCACAACCGTCATAACCAGCGCGGCCAGCATCGAGCCGGCGCTGACCATGCGGGTCGCGGCCACCACGGTTCCGAAGACGACAACGCCGATCAGCATCGGAATCGGCGTTAGAGCGAGAAAAACGCCGGCGCTGGTGGCGACGCCCTTTCCGCCGCGAAATTTGAGGAATATCGAGGCCGTGTGGCCGAGGATTGCGGCGAGGCCACAGGCCAGCGGTGCGTAAGCCCAAGGGCTAAGCGGAGCGATCACGAGGACGGCGAGGAGGCCTTTGCCGGCGTCCCCAACCAGCGCCAGCGCGCCCAGCTTCTTGCCGAGGACACGCATGGTGTTGGTGGCGCCGATGTTGTGGCTGCCGTGCTTTCGGATATCCACGCCGCGCAGCGCCATACCCAGCCACAGCCCCGTGGGGATGGAGCCGACCAAATAGGCGAGGACTATGGCGGCATCGGTCATTCCGGCGGCTTCCCTTCGCGCAGTTCGAGGCGGAGCGGCACGCCTTCGAAGCGGTAGCGCTCTCGTAAGCGATTCTCGAGATACCGCACGTAACTGAAATGGAACAGGTCTTTCTTGTTCACGAAGAAGACGAAGGTCGTGGGCTTCACGCCGGCCTGCACCGCGTACTTGATTTTCGGCGGCTTCCCCTTGCGGTTCGGTGGCGGAACGGCCGCGCACACCGACGCGATCATTCGGTTGAGCTCGCCGGTTGTAATGCGCTTTTGCGCCGCTTCTGCGACGCGGTCAACATACTCGAAGGCGGTAAACAATCGCAGCCGAGTCACGTTGGAGATGGTCAGGACCGGCGCATATCCGATGAACGGCGCATGGAATTCCAGTTCATCGTGCAGCGCCTTGTAACGCGCCTCTTTATCGTTTACCAGGTCCCACTTGGTCCATACCAGCACGAGTCCGGTTCCACTCTCTTCGACGTAGTTCAGTATGCGCTTGTCTTGGTCGCTGACGCCTTCGGTCGCATCCAGCATGACCAGACAAACGTCGGCGCGTCGTATCGCGCGTAACGCCCGGGCGACGCTGAAGTGCTCGACCGGAGTCTTGATGCCGGCTTTGCGCCGCAAGCCCGCCGTGTCAATCAGGAGATAGTCCTTGCCCTTCCAGGAGAATTCGATGTCAATGGCATCGCGGGTGGTGCCTGGTTTCTCGTCTACGATGCTTCGCTCTTCATTTAGGATCGCGTTGATGAACGATGACTTGCCCACGTTTGGCTTGCCGATAATCGCGACTTTCGTCACGGGGTGATCGGAATCCACGGGGGTTGGCGCATGGGCAGGCAGGCGCTCCGTTAGAGCATCCAGCAATTCGTCCACACCCAGGCCGTGGGTGGACGAGATTCCGTAGGGTTCGCCCAGACCCAGCACGAAAAAATCGGTGCGATTCTCGAGCAACTTCGCATTATCGAGCTTGTTCACAGCCAAGAACACGGGTTTGCCGTATTTGAACAGGGCGTCGCGGACTTCTTCATCCAGTCTGGTGATTTCCTCTTGTCCATCCACGACGAAAATGATCGCGGCCGCTTCATCGAGCGCCGTGCGTACTTGCGCCTGAATCTTTCGCGAGACGGGGTCCACGGGTTCGTCCACCATGCCACCCGTATCCACGACGCGGAAGGCGCGCCCGTTCCATTCGGCGGCGGCGTAGCTCCGGTCGCGCGTGATACCGGCCTCATCGTGGATGATTGCGCGCTGCTTGCCGACGATGCGATTGAACAACGTGGACTTGCCGACATTGGGCCGACCGCAGATCGCCACCAGCGGTAGTCGTCGTTTCGCCATCAGGACGCGTCCTCGTTTCCGACCTGTTTGATGCCTGCATACATATAATCTACGAAGGAAACGATGGAAATCACCAGCGTGGCCAGCAGCAGGGGATGAGCGAACCAAACCTCGAGAAGGACGCCGCCGATGGAGGACAATTGCAGAACGGTCGTCAACTTGCCGGAGAATCGCGGTTTGACGCGGAGCGGTCCGAAGTACTCGTTGATGAGGTAGGAGCCGAGCACGATGATCACGTCGCGGCTCAGAATGACCACGGGGAACCAGGCCGGCACCGGCGTGCGGAACTCGTGGTTCACGGCCAGGAAGACGAAGGCGAGGTTGATGAGCAGTTTATCCGCCAATGGGTCGAGGACGGCTCCGAGCCGCGTCTTTTGGTTGTAGGCGCGCGCGATGAATCCGTCCAGACCGTCGGAGAGCGCCGCCGTAATGAAGACGCCGATCGCGACAAAGCGGAAGACCGGCTCTTCCCGCGTGTAACTCATGACACAGATGATGAACACGGGAATCAAAAGGAGGCGGAGCAACGTGATGCGGTTTGCGAGGGTCACGGGCGTGCAATTCGGCGTCCGAAATTGGCTTCAAACAACCCCTTACCCACGCAATATAGCACCGACTAAAGGGAGGGGTCAATTTACTGTATTCTGCGAGGGGCATTTGGGGTATGATCCGACCGTAGCCGATCTTTGAGGTATCCAATTGATGACCAAGGTTGAGAGTATCGAGCGCCAGTTGCGAGAACTTTCACCGGAGGAACTTGTAGAGTTCCGACGGTGGTTCGCAGAATTTGATGCCGACGCATTGGACCGTCAGTTCGAGGCCGACGTCCATCCCGGAAAACTGGACGCTCTTGCGGAGCGCGCCCTTCGCTCACACGCCGCAGGTGAGTCAACCAAGCTTTGAATCACTATGCCGCCCCGGATTTTTGGGGCTGTTACTACGCCCTACCACCCCATTCTAAAGCGTTGGCTGACAAGTCATTTGCTCTACTGAAAGCTGACCTGAGACATCCTTCACTTCACACTAAGAAGACTGGTTGCTTTTGGTCGGCACGCGTCAGCTTGCATTACCGTGCTGTAGCTGTGGAGTTATCGGATGGCTTTCTCTGGTTTTGGATTGGTACCCATGCCGAGTATGACAAGCTCCTTGGCGGAGTGCGTTACCGTTGGCTTGCACGATCTGAACTGTACCACCATGAGGTCAACATCGGAATCAATTGTAGTGCTTCCTTGGGCATATGAGCCAAAAAGATAAACGCGCTCGGGTGAGACCTCAGCGGCAATGGCTTCGACCATTTCCTGCAACATGTCTTCGGTTACACTCAACACCCGTCGTCGCCTCCAGAACCAAAATGGTATCAAAATTGAACCCCGGAATCACACGGGTGTGAGTCCCCGACCCAAGTCTCATGGCGAGTAGTGGGAATTGAACGGTCGCGAAAAGATGCATAATCAGATTATGTTAGGGGAACCAGGATTGGAACTTGATACCGAAAGACGGCTCGGAATGGTGTATACTACTGAAAGATAGAGATTTGCGCGTAGACAACATAACAAGGACAGACGACCCGTACTGGAACGTGGGGTCGGTGCTTATGACCGGGAATAGGTCCAAATTCAAGGGACGTGAGGGGTTGATGTTTACGAGTCGGGTAGTGGTAGTCGGGGTGCTGACGCTGCTGGGGATTCTGGTCGCGGGCAATGACTTTGCCGCGACGGGGGAGCGGGTGATCATTTGTCCCGTGTCCGACATGATTGACGATGGCATCTCGGTGTTCGTGGAGCGGGCGGTCAAAGAGGGACAAGGCGCGAAGGCCATCATTTTTGTGATTGATACGTACGGGGGACGGCTGGATTCGGCGGTCGAGATTACGGGCAAGATTCTCGGTGCGCAGTGTCGGACGATTGCCTATATCCGCGAGCGGGGTGCGATTTCGGCCGGCGCGCTCATAAGCTATTCGTGCGATGATATCATTATGGTGCCGGCCACCAACATCGGCGCCGCTACGCCGGTCATGATGAGCCCGGAGGGACCGCTGCCGACTACTGAGAAGGAAGTATCGTTCATGCGGGCCCGGATGCGGACGCTGGCCGAGGCGAAAGACCACAATCCAGATATCGCGCAGGCGATGGTGGACCCGGATATCGAACTGCGTGCCCGCATGGAAAACGGCAAGCCGGTTGTATACGCATCCAATCTGACGGACGCAGAAGAAAAGTCCGATACGTTCGGGGAGGCGAAGGACCTGATCGAGACGATCATGCGCACGATCGGGGGCGAGGTGCCGATCCCTATTGAGAAACCGAAGCCGCCGGAGGAAGAAGCTCAGAAAGGGGATAAGACGGCTGCCGCCAAGGCTTACGGTCAGGACGAGATCATCCTGGCCTCCGGCAAGCTATTGACGCTGACTTCGCAAGAGGCGGTCAAGTACGGCGTGATCCCCACGACGGCGAATACCATTGACGAGGTGATGAGCTTCTACGGCCTTGCCGATCTCGAAAAAGTGGAACTGGAAATGACGTGGTCGGAGAAGCTCTTCCGGTTTCTTACTAGTCCGATGGTGGCTGGTATCCTTTTGATGTTGGGGGTCGGCGGTCTGTACTGGGAGATGAAGACGCCGGGCTTCGGTTTTCCGGGGATTCTCGGTATTTCCTGCCTGGCGCTGTTCTTCGGGGCGCATCTGATCATCGGACTGGCCGACTGGATTGACATTCTGCTGGTAGTGACGGGCATTGCCCTAATCCTGCTTGAAATCTTCGTTTTTCCGGGGTTTGGTCTTCCCGGGGCGGCCGGCATTTTGTGTGTTCTTGTGGGCATCTATCTTTCGCTTACGAAGGTACCTATTCCGCAATACACCTGGGAGTTTGAGCGCCTGAAGAATGCCGGGATTTCCGGTGGAATTGCGATTATCAGCTTGTTGGTCTTTATCTATATACTTTGGAAGGTGCTGCCGAAGACTTCTGTGTATGGGCACGTCGTGTTGCAAACCGCGGAGGGCGTGGAGCATGGGTTCGTGGTGCAGACGGCCGCGGACCGTGAACGCGCCATTGGATTGAAAGGAACGGCGACAAGCATCTTGCGACCCGCCGGCCGGGGACGATTCGGCAATCAGACCTATGACGTGGTCAGCCGGGGCGAATTTATCGAAATCGGAAGTCCGATTGTGATCGTCGAGGTCGAGGGGAACCGCTACGTGGTAGACAAGCTCGAGGAGAAGGTGTGATGGACGCGCGTACCTCGTTAATGAGCATGTTGAAGCAACTTCAGGCCGACATGTTAGCTATCCAGCAGCAGGGCGCCGGCTACTACAGTTGTGTTTCCGTGGCCAAACGGTATAATAAGCTCCTGGCCCAAGCTCGGACATTGTTTCCAGCGGGCAACGGATTGATTGATACTTTTGAAGCGATTGCCGAGGCTGATCCCAAGGACCCGGGGGAAAAGATGAAGGTGATTCAGGGCATCCGCATCGAGATTGGACAACTCATGTCGTTACTCGCGTCAGTCCCGGAGGCCCCCAAATGATTTTCTGGTGGGTATTGATCCTTTTTTGTGCGGGCGCCGCGCTGCTGATCGCGGAGTTCTTCGTACCGGGATTGGTCTGCGGCGTTCTGGGCGGGCTTTGTATCCTCGGCAGTTGCATACTTGGCGTGTGGGCGTATCCGGATAATGCGCTGATGGTGATTCTGCTGGAAATCCTGGGTACTGTGGTTACCGTCATCACGGGTGCGGTATGGTTCCCGCATACGCGGGCGGCCAAAGCCATGATTCTGCAGACGAGCCAGCAAGCCGGGGCGGGATGGGTGGCGGCCGAGACCGACAATACGCTGATGGGCGCGGTGGGCGAAGTCTACACCCCGTTGCGCCCGGCGGGCACGGTTACGGTCAACAGCCGTCGTATCAACGCCGTAGCCGATGGCTCATTTATTGAAAAGGGTGAACACGTACGCGTCATTGAGGTGCAAGGAAACCGTGTGGTGGTGGAACCGGCAGCCAAACTTCAGGGAAAGGGCACAACGTCATGAATCCGTTGATGGGAGTCGCGATCGCAGTAGGTCTAATCATCTTTCTGATCCTTTTTGTCGTGGTGCTCAGCTTTTTCCGGCTGTGGATTCGGGCCTTTCTATCCGGGGCGCACGTCTCGTTTGCCAGCCTGGTGGGGATGAGTCTGCGACGGGTCAATGCGGGCGTTATCGTGGACAGCCGGGTGATCTCGGTGAAGGCGGGCCTCAATGTCACCACGAACGAATTGGAAACGCACTATCTGGCGGGTGGGAACGTGGTGCACGTGGTCCGAGCGTTGGTGGCGGCCAACAAGGCCAATATTGACCTCAGTTTCCAGCGGGCCACGGCCATTGACTTGGCCGGACGCGATATCCTGGCGGCCGTTCAGACCTCGGTCAATCCGAAGGTGATTGACTGCCCGGACCCGGCGCGCGGTCCGGCCATGGTCGCGGCGGTCGCCATGGACGGTATTCAGCTTAAGGCCAAGGCGCGGGTTACGGTGCGCACCAACATCCAGCGTTTGGTCGGCGGCGCGACCGAAGAGACCATCATCGCCCGTGTAGGCGAAGGCGTCGTGACCACCATCGGTTCCGCCGAGTCGCACAAGAAAGTGCTGGAAAACCCGGATATGATCTCGAAGGTAGTGCTACAAAAAGGATTGGATGCCGGGACGGCGTTCGAGATTCTTTCGATAGATATTGCCGACGTGGACGTAGGTGAGAACATCGGCGCGCAACTGCAAATCAAGCAGGCCGAGGCCGACAAACAGATCGCCCAGGCGCGAGCGGAAGAACGCCGGGCTATGGCTCTGGCGCGCGAACAGGAGATGCGCGCCCAGGTCGTGGAAATGCGGGCGCGGGTCGTCGAGGCCGAGGCGGAAGTGCCAAGGGCGATGGCCGACGCTTTCCGGAAAGGAAACATGGGCATCATGGACTACTACCGGATGAAGAACGTCGTGGCTGATACGGATATGCGCGAGTCGCTGTCGAGGCTCGATAAGGGCGAAGATACGGAAAAGGGACCCGGAAGATAGCAATGAGCAACGAGCAATGAGCAATGAGTAGCAAGTGACGAGTACCGAGTAC
>JACQVH010000135.1 GCA_016209895.1 Candidatus Hydrogenedentota bacterium
GGGCAGTCCCGGGGACCCGGCCGACGTAAGGGGTGGGAACATGGGTGATACTAACGCGTGTATCAGGAAGTCACTAGCTCTCTTTCTCTTTTCAAAATTCATCCTTCACACTTCATACTTCGCCGCGTCCTACGCGGCTACGCCGGGGCTGCCCTTCACCGAAGACTTCACCGCCACCAACCTCATGGACCCCGCCCGCACCACCGACCCTTCGGACGGGGACTCTTTGGAGTGCGAGAGCTTGCTCCCGCTTTTGCTGAGCCAGCTTGCTGGCGACCTGGGCGATGGTATTTGGAAACAGGAGAAGTCATGCGCGTGACAACGGGGAGCAAGCTCCCCTTAGGAAAGCGGCAGCAAGCGGCCGCAGTCCCAAAAAAGGTGTTGGCTCACAACGATTCGCACGACAGGCGCAAAAGTTTGACGTAATATACTCGTAACCGAGGGGGCCTTAATGGGGCCGCAGTTATTGGGGAGGTTGCAGGATGAATTTGCGCACCACGTTTCTCACCGTGCTCGTACTATCTCTATCACTCGGCGCGCCGGCCGCCGTCTGGTACGTGGACAAAGACAACACCGGCGCGGAAGATGGCACCTCCTGGGCCAGCGCGTACAACACTATCCAGGAAGGCATTGACGCCGTGTATGTCGCAGCCGGTGGTGAAGTTTGGGTCGCCGAAGGAACGTACACAGCGGCCACCAATCCCGTCGTGACCATGAAAGAAAGCGTCCACCTTTACGGGGGCTTCATCGGGCTTGGGGCTGGCGGTAATGAAAGCACCCGCGACCAGCGCAATTGGCGTGTGCATGTGACTATCATTGACGGGGAAAACGCACGGCGCGGCATCCATGGAGCTAACAATGCCACGCTCGACGGCTTCACGGTCACCAGGGGCAACGCCGGCAATGGGGGCGGCATGTATAACTCGTCGGTCTCTCCTACGGTGACCAACTGCAGCTTTACGGCCAACTCTGCTGTGAGCAACGGTGGTGGGATGTACAACCAGTCATCCTCCGCGAACGTGATCAACTGCAGCTTTCTCACGAACTCCGCAAACGGCGACGGCGGCGCCATGTCCAACTGGTCCTCGTTGGTCACCATCAGCAACTGTACCTTTTCGAGCAACTCCGCCAACTCTGACGGCGGCGGGATGTTCAACTACTCCTATTCGTCACCCGTCATCACCAATTGCATTTTCACCGACAACTCCGCCGGCTACGACGGGGGGGCGATCCAAAATGACGACCATTGCTCACCAACCGTGACGAAGTGTACCTTCTCGGCGAACCAAACGGGCAGATATGGCGGCGGGATGAGCAACTGGGTCTCTTCTTCACCTGCGTCAACAAACTGCATCTTCGCAAACAACTCCGCCACCGATGAGGGTGGCGCGGTGTGGAATGCTGGTTCCTCTCCTACGCTGGTGAATTGCACCCTCTCCGGCAACTCTGCAGCTACCGGGAACGGCATCTTCAGCCGCGACGATGGCTCTTCGCCGACGGTGACTAACTGCATCCTATGGGACGCTGCGCTTCCGGAGATATCTGGTCCATCCACGGTCACTTACTCCGACATCCAGGGAGGCTACACGGGGACGGGAAACATAAATGCGGACCCGCGGTTCGTCAATGTATCTAACGGGGACTTGCACCTCCGTGGCGGTTCGCCCTGTATCAATACGGGCACCAATGCCGGCGCTCCGCCTGACGACCTCGAAGGCCAGGTGCGGCCCCGGACAGGTACGGTGGAGATGGGGGCGTACGAATCTTACAACGCACCGGTGATAACGCCGCTGGTGCCCAACCTCACAATGCCCGTGAACATACCGAAAGCCTACGACCTGACTCCGCACGAGTCGGACACGGAGGATTCGGGGACGGGGTTGAACTGGACGATCTTGCCGAATGATACGACGTTGTATTCGGCGGTGATTGACAGCGCGGACGTGATGACGATTACGCCGAAGTTGAACCAGACGGGTAGCCAGACGGCCACGTTGACGTTGACGGACAGCGACGGTCTGACGGCGACGCAGGATATATCCATCAAAGTGGGGTCGAGCGGGCCGGCGGCGCCGGTGATTACTACCAACGGCGGTGCGAACTACAGCACCAACCAGAGTTCCTTGACGCTCAACGGGACGTGTGCAAACGATACCAACCAAATCCGAGTGAATGGTTCGGCTTCCGGGGTGACCTACACGGCGGGGCAGACCACATGGACCTACACGACGACCTTGGCCGCTGGAGCCAACGTCTTATCCGTGACGGCGGTGGACGCAGTCGGCAATATATCCAGTCCCGGCAGTATCACGGTGACGCTGGATACTACACCGCCTTCTGCACCTGTGATCATCACGAATGGTGGGGCCAATTTCTCGACCGCCGACGTTACGGTGAATCTTGGAGGTACGTGCACTACTGACACGGAGCGGATCAAAGTCAACGGTTCTATGAATGGCGCTACGTATACGCCCGGCGGCACGACGTGGTCTTACACCGGCACTTTATCTGAAGGCGCGAATCTGTTTTCGGTCGTCGCGGAAGATGCGGTCGGAAATCCGTCCAATCCGGACACAATCACCGTGACCCTGATTGTGGAGCGGCCGAATCCACCTGTAATTACTACGCATGGCGGCACCAACTTCCGAACGAATCAATCGTCGTTGGTTCTTGATGGCACGTGCGATGCTGCGACCCAACAGATCCGGGTAAACGGCTCGACTACGGGCGTCACGTATACCGCGGGCAACACGTCGTGGTCCTACTCTGCCGCCTTGAGCAATGGCGACAACCCGTTCTCCGTGGTAGCCGTGGGCACCGCGAATAATGAGTCGGACCCGGACACTATCACGATCACTTTGGATACTCTAAAGCCACGCGTCTCGAGCGCCACCGCGCAGACCAGTACGCGGGTGCGGGTGATCTTCAGCGAACCTATGGCCGGCGCCGCCGCTCTCTCGAGTCCTGCCAACTACACCTTCTCCGGCGGCGGCACGGCGCTGACGGCAAGCGCGGTGGGGGTGGTAGACGCGCTGAATATAGATGTCACCGTCAATGTGATGACTCCCGTCGCCAACTACGCTATCATCGTCTCGACGGCAGGTCCGACCGATCTCGCAGGCAACACGGTGGACCTGGCCAGCAACGGGGATCGCGCCAGTTTCACGGGTTTCGCCGACTTGCCGCCGGAACCGTGTTTTGCAGCAACCCCCGACGAAGGCTTTGTGCCGCTAGAGGTTCATTTTACAGATTGCTCTACCAACGGTCCGACGGAATGGAAATGGGATTTTGACAACGACGGTGACTTCGACAGCTTTGGTCAGAATCCGGTCTACACGTATCAGAGCCGGGGAACGTACACCGTTCGACTGAGAGTCAGCAAATCGAGCGGATTTAAGGAAATTACGAAGGGGAACTTCATCGAGGTTTCGGGAAAATCCACGCGGTTAAGCATCAGTGTAGACCCCGACCTAGTGAAGGTCGGGCAACGCGTCGTGGTACAAGGCGCCTTCGACACGTCGCCTTCCTCTCCCGCCTCGACGCTAGCAGGAAAGCCGATTCGCCTGGAATACCTCCTCGAAGACGTGGTCTACGACGAGCGCACGGTCACTGTGGACGCAGGATGGGGATTTTCCGATGAATTCAGCCCGCCGCTGCCCGGTCAGTGGACCGTGCGCGTGTGGTTCGACGGGGATGAAACGCTGGAGCCGGTGGGACCCGAGTCCGACAAATTCTTCGCGCAGCAAGTGGCGGGATACGCCATTCTGATCGTGGGACAAATTTCCTCCAGCTCGGGACTGTCGCATCACGAACTGACCATCCAACGCGTCTACCGGAATCTCCGGAACTGCGGGTTCGATTCGGGCGAGATCGTGATATTCGCTCCGGACCCCGCCCGGCTTTTGCTGGAAGGAACGCCTATTAAAGAATTCCTGTCCAAGAATCGGCTCCGCGCACGCATCACGGACTGGGCATCCCAACGAATGAACGCCGCGCCAGCCTCCCTGATCATTGTGATGGTGGACCACGGCAGTCAGCTTCCCGGACCGACATTCCATATCTACAATCTGTTGAACAGTGATCCGGAATCACCGGACCATCTGTTGCAACCTGCAGACTTGGATGCGTGGTTAGACGAACTCGGCCCGAAGCTCAATATTCAGGCGAAAACGAAACCGGTCGTCATTGTGATCGGCGCATGTTATTCTGGTTCTTTCATTGCCCAACTTGCCCAAGGCGTCGGCGAGTTGCCCCGCCGAATCGTTATCACCAGTGCCGCGGCAGACGAACTTTCCTTCAAAGGTCCCGTCGAGAAGAATTTGCCGGCGGCGCCGTGGACTGTCCGTGACGGCGAGCTGTTCGTGTCGCAGCTTTTCAATGCACTGAGTCTGGGCCGTGACCTGGGTACGGCGTTCGAAACCGCGGCGGAAGTGATGATGCGCTATACCAAAGAGGCGGATACCGGGTCCGCCGCCAACGCATCACCTTACCGTGACGGTGCCAGGCAGCATGCCTTGCTCGAAGACAGCGGCGACGGCGCGGGCACACACGATCTATTGCCCAATCCGCCACCAAGTCATGATGGACCGCTCGCGAAAACCGTGCGACTAAGCCTTGGCGGTGAATCTAATGCCACGCGGATGTCGTTTGTTCGCGTGTCGCCGAGCATTACGTTAGCGGCGGGCGGCGCAGCGGACGCACCGTCTTTGTGGGTGACTTTTGACAATCCTAGCGCCGAACTCGCGACGCGCCGGTGGCTGGAAGTTAAACAACCGAATTTTGCAGTAGACGTCGATGATCCTGAGCGACCGCCGTCCGAACAACCGGGCATAGATAATCTACAAAAGATCGCGCCGGATAGTGTCGGCGTTGAAGGTAGCCGGACTACGTTGTACTGGAGCGCTGAGCGGATGAAGCAGCAAGATTTCTCCGTATCGGGCGCCTATGAAGTCATATTTTTTGTGGCCAATGACCAGGGCGACTTCGCGCCGCCAGTCCAAACGTTTGTCTATCGGCCGCTGAGTGGACCGAATCAACCGCCTCAAGAGTTTGATCTCTTGTATCCGCTGGACAATGTGCCCGTCAATGAGGCGGTCATTCTACATTGGGAGTCCAGTGCAGACCCGGAAGGTGGGCCGATCACTTATACACTGGAAGTGATGCCCGCGTCTCCCGGCTTGGACCCGATTCTGGTTCAAGGGTTGACCACCTCCTACTATCTGTTCCCGGAACCGGGCGACACGTACGAGGTCACGGACCTTCGTGATGGGCAGTCGTACACCTGGACGGTGTACGCGTACGACCAGTACGGGGCAAGAACGCAGGCTGCCGAGACTCGCCGCATGAACGCGGACCTCTTCGGCAATCCGGTTCCGGACACTGGTAATGCCCTGATTGTGCTGGAAGATGCTCTCAACTTTCGCCGCATTACCAGTGCGGAAGTCTTCTTGGGCAGTGCGCCCGTGCCGCATGTAGGAAACGGTGAGTATCTCATGACCAGCCTACCTGCCAACGGGACGCCCGAATTTGCCGTTGTGTCGGCGCAAGGGTACTACGTGCCCACGTCGGTTAGCGTTACAATATTTGAAAACGCGGTGTCTTCCGCAACGCTCCCGCTCGCGCCGGACTGTCAGGTTGATGTAGAAGGAATTGAGCCCGCCTCCGGTCCTTGCGAAGGTGGCAATGAAGTGGCTGTTACTGGCAGCAATTTCCGCGAGGGAGACACGCGCGTGTCGTTCGGCAACATCGAGGTGTCTCCGGACTTTGTGGAGATTGTCAGTCCGACCGAGCTGCGCATTCTTCATGTTCCCGAAGGGCCGATTGTCGTGGTTGATAAGGCTGGCAATGAAACAGTAGACGTTGTGGTCCAAACCTGCGGCGAATCGGCCGTTCTAACGAACGCCTACACCTACCTCAGTTGCCCGTGCGGCGACACTTACGACATCAATAATGATTGCCGCCTGGATGCCGTTGAAGTTCAACTTGTGATCAACGGTGCCTTGGGGCTGAACACTGGCTACGATTGTGACTTGAACGACGACGGTACGGTGGATGCCGTGGACGTCCAGCTAATGATTAACGCGGTCCTCGGCTTGGGCTGAGGGCGAAATGAGTATGGGGTACCGAGTAACCGAAAACTGGAAACCAGGGACCAGGGACTAGGGACCGGGGGGTAGAAAGTTCTTGACATGGCTCGAGGTTCTCGCTATGCTGGTGGTGGAAGGGGATAGTGGGGACGATGCAGCCTCGAAACCTGAGTATAGCGTGGTTGTCGAGCCTCTGACGGGGACGAAGGGGGTCCATTTCTGCACGGCTCCTGCCTCTCCACGTGTCGAATGGTTTACAGCGGAAAAGGAGACCAGACATGCGACAAGGGGTACTTATCATTTTCTTGGCGGCGGCGTTGACAGTGCTGGCGTCGTCGGCCTACGCCGAACTGCAGAACATGGTGGTCGGCGGCGAGGTGCGTATCGAAGGAAATTACGTAACCAATTGGGCGAACGCTCCTGGACCGCTGCGGATTCGTATTCCGGCCGGGTTCTTGCCGGCGCGGTCCATCGGCGAAGTGGTGTCCGGCGCGCCGGCGTTTAACGGTCTGGGCGCGGTCAGCCCGTTCTCGTGGGATAACAAGTCCAACAGCTTGAAATTCGTGGAACAACGGACGCGGTTGCACGTGCGTGCGGATTTCACGGATGACGTGAGCGCCTTCATCGAGTTCGACAGCTATGACTGGTGGGGCGAGGACTTCCGCTCGAATTACGTGACCGGCGCCGACGCCCGCGCGGTGAGCGGCAACGACGTCGAGGTCTACCAGGCGTACATCGAAGCGAATCAAATGTGGGGTTATCCGTTGCGGCTGCGCATCGGCCGCCAGGAACTCTCTTTCGGGAGCGAGTGGCTGGTCGGGCCCAAAGAGTTTGGGCCGTTCTTCTCGGGCCGCTCGTTCGACGGCGTCCGCCTGACCTACGCGCAGGAGCCGATCACCGTTGACGTGTTCGCCTCGAAGCTGGCCGAGAACAGCCCCATCGAAGAGGATGGCGACATTGATTTCTACGGCGTCTACGCGAGTTGCACGGCGGTGGAGAACATCACGTTTGACGCGTACTGGTTGTACGTGCGCGACAGTCGCAGCTTGAACGACACGAATTTCGTGTGGCCCATCGAGTGGGTGGAAGACATTATCGGCGTGGATGATTACGATCCGACCAACCTGCATACGGTCGGATTGCGCGGCGCGGGCACGTGGGGCGCGCTGGATTTCAACGCGGAAGCCGCGTACCAGTTCGGCGATGCCGATCAGATCGGCTTCAACTTCAAGCCGTTCTTGTACGGCGATGACGACGCGGACTTTTCGGCCTGGGCCGCCACGGTGGACGTCGGCTACACCTTTGAGATGGCGTGGCAGCCGCGTGTGCACGCCGGGTACAGCTACTACTCCGGCGAAGACAACCGCGACATCTCGTTCTGGGATTGGCTGAATCCGTTCGACCGGCCCGAAGCGAGCGTGAGCTTCAACCGGCTATTCTCGAACCGGATGTACAATGGGTTCTTCGACCTGCAGAACGATTTGTCCAATGTCCACGTGTTCCGCGCGGGCGCGAATCTGCACCCGCTCGAGAAAGTGGACCTGATGCTCGATGCCGCGTATTTCCTGGCGGACGAACCGTTTGATTGGCCGGCGTACGTTTCGGTCGGGCGGTTCCGGGTGCCCATCGCGCCGCTGTTGTCCTTCTGGACGACAGAGAGCGATGACGATCTGGGCGTCGTGACCGACATCGTCGGCGTCTATCACTACAGCGAAGACCTGGCGTTCATGCTCCACTGGAGCCACCTGTTCGCGGGCGACGCGCTCGAGGATGGCAACTACAACAACTTCAACGGGCTGCTCTTCAACGGCGGCTCCGACAATGATGATGGGGACTTCTTTACGTTCGAAACACGCATCAAGTTCTAATCGCCCCACCCCATACCCCAACATAGTCCCCGTGGTCTCCCCGGCCACGGGGACAATTTTTCTTTTGGTTACTGGTCCCTGGTTTCTGGTTTCCAGTTTCCGGTTTCTGGTTACTCAGTACTCATTCCGCATCCAGCATTACGCGGCCCGATTGTAGCGGTTGGCTACGACTTTTGTCGGGGGGCGGTGGGTTTTGGGTGTTGGCGATTTTTGAGGGCGCGGTCAATTTCGCGGCGGATTTCGCGTTCGCGGAGGGTGTCGCGCTGGTCTTCGTGGTGTTTGCCGCGGCAAAGGGCCAACTCGACTTTGGCGCGGCCCTTCTTGAAATAAACGCGCAGGGGGACGAGCGTCAGGCCCTTCTCTGCGGTGCGCGAATGCAGGCGCAGGATTTCCCGTTTGTGCATGAGTAGGCGGCGCTGGCGTTCGGGGTCATGGTTGTAGATGTTGCCTTTCTCGTAAGGGCTGATGTGCGCGCCGACGAGGTACATCTGGCCGTTGAGGATGTCGGCGTAACTGTCCTTGAGCGTCATTTGGCCGGCGCGGAGGGACTTTACCTCGGTGCCGCGCAGTTCGATCCCCGCCTCGAACTTTTCGAGGATGTGGTAGTCGTGCCGTGCCCGGCGGTTTTCGGTGACTAGCTTTTCGCCCATGGGATGCCTCTACGCTCGCTTACAGATACGGTAGCAAGCAAGACGGATCGCAGTCCACTCTCGATTACGATTCTCGATTGGAAGCACGACCAGCGCGGCGGATTACGAGCGATCCTACGCCGGCTTTCATTGGTCCGTCGCCGTTAGCGGCCGGTTAATACGGCAACGATGACTAACTGCACGTCCACGGCGTTAATGTCACCATCGCTGTTTACGTCCACGTTAAAGCCTACGGGTAGCCCCAAGGCGCCATTGATAACGAGTTGTACGTCTACGGCGTCGAGGCGACTGTCGGCGTTCACGTCGCCGGGAGTGGTCGCGGACGTGGGATTTAGCACGAAGTCAACGACTACCGTATCCCCACCGGGCACGGCGCGACTGAGGGAGGCGCTTTGAAAGCCGACGGCGCTGGCGTCGATCGAGTAGCGGCCTTCGGGCACCGCGGCCATCGCGTAAACGCCCAACACGTCCGACTCGGTGGATAAGTTGCCGCGTCCGAGCAGCGTAATGCGTGCATTGGATATGTGATCGCCGGTATCGGCGTTCCTAACGACGCCCGCAATGGCCCCGGGAAGAACCGATTTGGTCAATTGCGGGTTTGCCTCGGCAATGGTGCCCGGTTCGAATTCTACGGTCCGGTCCGCGAGGTCATAGTTTGCCGATTCGAAGCGCAGTGCCACAGTGACGGGCACCTTTTCGGCGGGCAGGTTTTGCAGACCATACATCCCGGCGCCGCAGGTGAACGTCTCCTCGACAAAGACGCCGTCAATTCGGGCGATAACGTGTACGCCGACCAGCGGCTGACCGTTGTCGGCGTCCGTAACGACCCCGCGTATGCCCTGCGTAAAGGGGCGCGGAATGAGACTCACATTCGAGAAAAACGCGGCGCCCGCCGTAATCGTGACGGATTGGACGATGAATTCGTATCCCGCCGAGTAGAATTCAACCCGGTAATTTCCGGGCGCCAGGTTGCGGACCTCGAATTCGCCAATCTTGTTGGTCGGTACGATGCGGGTGACTTGAAGGTCCGGTTCGTTGTCCGTAACGCGTAATGCCGCGCAGTCCACGGGAACGCCCGAAACGGCGTCGCGCACGAGGCCGCGAAACGTTCCAGTGGCGGCCGTGCTGGCATACAAGATGTCTGGGTCGTTGCCGACGGTTTCACCAAGATTGTTGGATGAGCGCCATACGGCGGCCCAGGTACCTTGGCCGTCGGTGGCCACGTCGGGGTCAATATCAATGTCACGCAGGATATTATCGCTGGCCGCGGTCGAGTTCACCGGGGCGGGCGCGGACCACGTCTCCCCATTATCGGTCGAGTGCAGGTAGAAGACGTCGGTGTCGGTTCCAAAAGAACCATCAATCTCATCGGGGGTCCAAAACAGCATCAGCCAGTTTCCAAGCGTGTCCGTGGCAAGCGCGCCGGCGGCGTCGCCTTCCTTGTCCACGTTGAAATGATGGTGCGGTGGAATGTGAGTTCCAAAGAAGAAATCGTTGTCGAAGCTTTGGCTATAGAACAGGTCGCTTTCCTCATTACCGCAACAGTCGCCGCGGCTCCAAAATACGGTCCACCGGCCGTTTCCGTCCGTGTCCAACAAAGGAATCCGATCGGTGCGCGTGGCCCCGGTGGTCGTCATCGGATTCGTGAGCGCCGCGGGGACGCTCCACGTCTCGGCAGAATCCGTCGAGAACGCCTCCGCGATGATCCGATCATTGAAAGAACCGTTGAGATCGCCGAAGTGCGACCAAACCATCAGCCAGTTGCGGCCGCCGTCCGTGGAAACGTAAGGCTGAGCGTTATCCGGCAGGTCTCGATCCGTGGTAATCAGCGCCTCGGGCGGCGTCCAGGACAACCCGTCGTCGGTCGAACGTGTCCAAAAGATATCGCCCTCCTGCGACCAAGCGGCGATCCATCGGCCAAAGCCGTCGGTGGCCGCGCGGGGTTGGTCTGTTATACTCCCGCTGAAGCCGAAATTCGTCGGCACCGGCACGCTCAGGTCGAAAGGGGTTCCCCACGATTGTGCCCCGTCCGGAGATACCGCTGCGGCGATACGGGACGTAGCGCTGTCGCTTCGAATCCATAGCGCCAACCATCTCGCGGCCTGTCCGGCACAAAGAAAGGGTTTCGTATCTTGGAAAGCGTCTGTTCCGGCGTCACCGTGCAGAGGGCTGGCGGGTGACCAGGTCGCGGTCTTGTCGGTGGACCGGGACACCATCAGGTCCCAGTCGGTCTCTTCTCCCGCGGTCGTCCGACGCACTTGCCACGCAGCCACCCAGACGCCGCGTCGGTCCGTCGCGATCGTGGGTTCGGCGTCATCCATGCCGAAATCGTCGGGAGCGGTGGAATTAAGCGCTTGTGGGTCAGACCAGGAGATATCTTGAGCGGCAGCGGTGACGTGCCAGCCGAGCAACAGGAGAACGCTCCACGTCGCGAGCAATTGAAAGAATGACTTCCTCGTAAACTCTGCAGGTTTGCGGGTTCTTACCGCGGCCCTGAAGGAATGCTGAATTGGGACGCGGGAAAAGTGCAAGCCCCCGTGAGGCAACCGGTCTGAGATTCTTTCCAAGCACATCCCATTTCCTCCCCATTCGCTGGCGTGCTCTGCTTCTTATTCGGAATATACCACATCTGCACCAGTCCGTGGGCGAAAAGACTCAGAGAGCCGCGACCGGTCGAGAAGTTTCATCGCGCCCGGCAAACGTCCAGCGCTTCTCGAACTCGTAGGGCCACTCTCCAATCCTCGATGCGCGCCTTCATTGATCGGGGCTCAGGTTTGCGTATAATGCCTCTGAAACTTCGCGGAGAGCAGGGGCGATGTCCTCAAGGTACAGGCGCAAAACGTCCGGGCGAAAAGCGCGTGAAACGAATAACGTTGCGGAAGCTCCGGCCAAGTACTTTGCTCCTGGCCAACAACTGAGTCTTCTCGAAATGAAGCCGGGGGAAAACGGGAACGGCGGCACGGCCTTTCGCGACACAGCATTCGCTGATAACAAGATTCTGCCCGTCCATCGGTGGGTCCCCTGGATTGCAGGGTATTCCGCTTCATTTGTAGACGACGTCATCTTCACCTATCTGAACGGCGCGAGCAAAGGTGTTATCCTCGATCCATTTTGCGGCGTTGGGACCACCCTGTTGCAGGCCGTCCTCCACGGCCATGACGCGATCGGGTTCGAAATCAATCCGTACGCGGCGTTGGCCGCGCGAGCCAAGCTCAGCGCGATTCAGATCGATCTTGAAGAGTTGGATGAAGTGCTAGCCGCGATGCAGCACTCCTCGCGCCGATGGCTGAACGGGGGCTCTACTCCGCTGCGTCCTCCCGAAGGATTCAAATCTCGGCTTCCGTTCTTCAGTCCTCAAGTCGAGCGCCAGGTACTCTCTGCGCTGCGTTTCATGGCCCGTATCGAGTCAAAGAACATCGCCGACCTGTTCCGCGTGGCGTTCGGCGCGGTTATGGTCAGCTTCTCCAACTACACGTATGAACCCAGCCTTGGCTCTCGCCCGGGTGCAGGAAAGCCGCTCATCACTGATGCTGATGTGGGGGCCGCGCTGCTGCGGAAACTACGATCCATGCGTGCTGACATCGCTTGGATTAAGGAAGAGACTCGTGGACGATCGTTAGGGAAAGAGCAGGTCGTGAACGCCGACTTTCTGGACGATACGTCGGCTCTTTTGGACGCGTCAGTTGATTTAGTTATTACTTCGCCGCCGTATATGAACAACTACCACTACGTGCGTAACACACGTCCGCAGCTTTATTGGCTCAATTTCATCGCCGCGCCTAAAGAACAGCAGTACCTGGAGAACCACAATTTTGGCCGGTTCTGGCAGACGGTACGACAGGCCGAACCCCTGCCGCTCGCCTTTGAGCATAGGCCTTTGGAGAACATGCTGCAAGAGCTTCGTGATACCCGCGCCGAAAAAGGCGCCTATGGTGGACCCGGTTGGGCTAACTATGTCACGTGCTACTTCAACGACTGCTATCGCCTTATGTCCATCTTGAAACGGTTGCTCAAGCGCAGTGGAACTGCCGTGATTGTGATCGGAAATTCGATAATTCAGGGTATTGATTTTCGCACCGAGAACTTTCTCGCCGAGATCGGCGAACTTCAAGGCTTGGCTCTCGACTCGATTCAATGCGTTCGAGATAAGCGGGTGGGCGCGAGCATCGTTCCATCGTCGGTTAGACACGGCAGTCAAAAAACGGGTTCACTCTCTGAATACGCCGTGGCTTTGCGAAAGTGATAGTTCGGACCGACCGTTATCTCTTCGTCGGCGTAATGGGTCCGAGTTCGAGAGCGAACTTCGTCATCTGGTGGTGTAGTCGTTTCACGATTTCGGGATATTGCGCGGCGAGATTGGTGGTTTCGCCGGGGTCGGTTTCCAGGTTGAATAGCAGGAGGGGATGTGTCGCATCCTTGCCGAAGAGGTTGCCTTTGAAGGGGCGCTTCAGTTTCCAGGGGCCGGAGCGATGGGCCTCGAATTCTTCGTTGCGATAGAAGAAGAAGTCGTCGTGGGCACGGCGCTGACCTTTCAGTAATAGGCCGCAGATATCCATGCCGTCCATCACGCGGTCCGTAGGCACGGCGCCGCCAGCAAGCCCGACGAGCGTCGGGAACCAGTCCAGCATGATGGCCGGTTTCGGCTCGACGCGTCCGGGTTCGATCACGCCGGGCCAGCGGGCGATGGTGGGTTCGCGGACGCCGCCTTCGAAAGTGGTGCCTTTGCCCTCGCGCAGGATGCCGGCGCTGCCGCCGTTATCCTTCTGCACCAGCCACGGACCATTGTCGCTGGAGAAGATCACGAGCGTCCGCTCCTCGAGCTCGAGTCGTTTCAGTTCCTCGAGAATTTGGCCGACGCTCCAGTCCAACTCTTCAACCACGTCGCCGAATAGTCCGCCCGCCGACTTGCCGCGAAACGCTTCGGACGCGTGCAGGGGAACGTGCGGCATGGTATGCGGCAGGTACAGGAAAAACGGCCTATCCTTATTCACACGGATGAACTGCAGCGCTTCGGCGGTGTAACGCTGGGTCAAGGTGTCCTGCGCCGCCGGTTCCTCGATCACGGTTTCGTTCCGAATGAGCGGCGGACAGGGCACATCGCCTTTCTTGTTCATGTCATTGCTGTACGGCAAGCCGAAGTACGAGTCGAAGCCGTGACGGGTGGGCAGGTACTGAGGTAGGTGTCCGAGATGCCATTTGCCGATGATGGCCGTGGCATAACCGCAGGCCTTGAGCGCCCCGCCCAGCGTGATTTCGCGGTCGTCAATCCCGTCCTGACTATTCTGGTTCAGAACGCGGGTCAGCCCGGTGCGAATCGGATAGCGGCCCGTCAGCAGTCCGGCGCGGGAAGGCGTGCAGACGCAGGCGCAGGAGTAAAAGCTGGTGAAGCGCGCGCCGTCCGCGGCCATGCGGTCGAGATGCGGCGTGCGAATCTTCTCGGCGCCGTAACAACCGAGGTCGCCGTAGCCCAAGTCATCGGCATAGATGAATACGAAGTTCGGCGGGGCGTTGCCCGTGCGCGGGCTCGAAGGTGCGGGGGCGCGGGCCGTGGCACAGCCTAACAAACTTCCGCCCAGGGCCAAGCCCATCCCTTCCAACATGCTGCGTCGCGAGATTTTCTTCATGGCTGCCTCCTTCCAGTCTGACGTGTCGGATCTGTCGGACGGGTCCGACACATCCGACCGGTCTGACTCATTTCGACCGCTCCTGCTTCGCCGCCGCGCTACAGTAACGGCAAGAATTTCAGGTTTGCTTTGGGGAATGCAAGCTCGCTGAATTCGCGGGGGGCGGCCCAGCGGAGTTCGGTGTGGATGTTGGGGCGCGGCTTGCCACTAAGATGGCAGCATTGAAATACGTGGAGCGTGACTTTGAAGTGGGAGTAGGCGTGGTTCACGACGGCCAGCAATTTGCCGACCTTTATCGTGATGCCCAGTTCTTCTTTCAATTCGCGCTGGAGGGCCTGCTCGTGCGATTCGCCGGGTTGGACCTTGCCGCCGGGAAATTCCCAGAGTCCGCCGAGAAGGCCGCTAAGCGGGCGCTTGCCGATCAAATAGCGGCCACGTTTCTTGATCGCGGCCACCACGATGTCGTAATGCGGAACACTCTTCTTTGGTTTCGATACCGGCAAGTGGTCCTGAATGCCGAGCAACCGGGCCTTGCAGTAGTGCCACGCCGGGCATGTGGGGCAGCGCGGCGCGGCCGGCAGGCAAGTCTGCGCGCCCAGTTCCATCAAGGCTTGGTTGAACTCTCCGGGATGGGGGTGACGCGAAGCGAGCGAGGCGGCCAGTTCCCAGAGTCGTTGCTCGACGCGCGCATCGTCCGGCGGTTCGGCGATGTTGAACACGCGCGTCAGGACGCGCTTCACGTTACCGTCGAGGACGGGCGCGCACACGTCGAACGCGATACTCGTGACCGCCCCGGCAGTGTATCGTCCGACGCCGGGCAACGCCTGCCAGCCTTCGACGTCGCGCGGGAAATTTCCATGACGGTCGTGCGCGATGATTTGCGCGGCGCGATGCAGATTGCGCGCCCGGGTGTAATAGCCGAGTCCCTCCCAGACTTTCAGGACACGGTCGAGTGTTGCCTCGGCAAGCGCGTGGACCGTCGGGAAGGCCGCCATGAACCGCTCGAAATAAGGGATGCACTGTTCGACGCGCGTTTGTTGCAACATGGTCTCCGAGACCCAGATGGCGTAGGGGTCGCGCGTACGCCGCCACGGCAGGTCGCGCGCGTCCGTCCGAAACCAGTGTATGAGTAGCCACCGGATAGGATGATTGCGCGGGGTGTAAAAACCTTTCATTCGTTTGCCCGTGCCGTCCGATTCTATGGGGTTGATTAGTCTCCGAGGTATTTCTTGACCTCGGCAATCACGTCCGCGCGATTGACCCAGGGTTTATACACGATTCGCGCGCGGAAGCCGTATTCTTTATCCACTTCGTAGTCCGGCACGACCAGTTGGAAATCCCAGGCGGGATTGTATGCGTCATCGGCCTTGGTCGGTCCGCCGCCCGATGGGGAATGTGCAAAGCGCAGGCCGGGATTCGGCTCGAAGATGTAAATAAGCACCATGTTGCGGAATACGCCGTAGAAGAATGGTTGCGAATACCGCAGCGGCGAAATCTGGTTCCACAGACACGTCGGGCCGGGTTGGAAGGTGAGTTCGGTCTTGTCGCTCTCGTGCGGCACGGTGCTGTCGCGGTCGTGTTGCTGCGTGCAGAACTGGACCCACTTCGGGTGCTCCAGACTCGAACCGCCCGCGAGAAAGTGGATGCTCTTATCGAGCGGCTCGTTGATGTACGACGCCCAGAAGACGCCGAAGAACTTGCCGGCGAGGTCGGCGTTGCGCGGGATGCACGTGTACGCTACGTCAATGTAGTGAGGTTCTTTCAATTCGAATCGAATGCGGCTCTCGATACCATAGAACGGCGTGGGTGCTTGGTAGAGTTCCGCCGTCGTGGCATTCACGCGTTTGAATTCGATGGGATTCGCGCGCGGTTCGAAGAAGACTGCCGGGTCCGGATGCCGTGGGCGGGCATCGTAGAAGTTCTCGAGGTTGAAGCCGGCGTACGCCGGGACAAACGGCGTTTGCGACTGGTCCGGCGAACTCATGTTGAAGAGGCCGTTGTACCAGGGACGGTGCTCGCCCAAGCCGTTGTTATTGCCGATGGTGCAGCGCAACCGGCTTACTTCGAATACCGCATAGTCCACACCTTCTTGCGCTTGCGCGTCAGTACCCGCCGCCGCCGCGCCCAGGCATCCGGAAATCATTGCCACCGTCGTCATGACCTGCAACATTCTCCATTCCCTCAATTATTTAACCGCAAAGAACGCA
>JACQVH010000155.1 GCA_016209895.1 Candidatus Hydrogenedentota bacterium
CCCTGAGTGTTACCACGTTCGTCGCCGCCGACGATATCCCGGACGAAGCCACGCTGGTCGGAGTGCTCAACGGCAACACGGGTTGGCAGGAAAAACAGGCGGCCTGTCGCGGCCTGCGAATTAAGGGTACGCCCACGTCAATTCCCGCACTGGCGGCACTGCTGACCGACGAGAAACTTTCTCACATGGCGCGTTACGCCCTGGAACCGATGCCGTATCCCGAAGCCGGGCATGCGTTGCGCGACGCCTTAGCTAAGACCGACGGTTTGCTCAAGGCTGGTGTTATCAGCTCGCTCGGGGCCCGGCGAGACACGGATGCGACGCCTCTCATTGCTCCCCTGCTGAAAGACTCCGACACGAACGTGGCGCGCGCCGCCGCCGCCGCGCTCGGTCGAATTGCCAGCCCGAAGGCTACGGATGCCCTGCTGAAATTCCGAGGCCAAGCGCCTGAAACCGTCCGTGCGGCCCTGGCGGAAGGACTGCTCGCCGCCGCGCGCCGCCTTACGCAGGAGGGCAAGAATCATCGCTCGGCAGGTGTCTATCAGAAGCTCCTTGCAACCGAGTGGCCCATGTATGTGCGCATGGGCGCGTTTCATGGGCTTATGTATGCCCGCCCCAAGCAGGCGCCGACAAATCTGATCGCGGCACTTCGAGGCAACGAACCGCTATTCCGCGATGTTGCCTCGCAAATCATTGCCGAGACATCCGGTGCGGACACCACCACTCTTTACGCCCGCTCGCTACCCATGCTGCCAACGGCCGGACAAGTGGCGCTCATCCGCGGCTTGGCCGGCCGCAAGGACCCGCTCGCCCGACCCGCAATTGCTCAAGCGGCCCTCGGTACCGATCGGGAGGTCAAGCTGGCCGCAGTGAAGGCGCTCGGCGTGCTCGGCGATGCTGATGACGTGCCTGCGCTTACCGGGTTACTCTCCTCGGATGACGCCGATCTCACGCGCGCCGCCAACGCCAGTCTTGGCGCTATGGAAGGCGAAAATGTGAATCCCGCCATTGCCGATGCATTTCCCGATGCCACTGCCGCCGTGCGCAGACAACTCCTCGACTTGCTGGTTGATCGGCGTGCCACGCAAGCTCTGGCCCTCGCGATCACAAGCCTTGATGATCCGGATATGCTGGTGCGTACCGCTGCGCTACGGTCCCTCTCGGTAGTAGGCGGAAAAGAACAGGTCCCCCAAGTCTTGCAACTCTTGACAAGCGCCGCCGATTCCTCCGAACGCTCCGATGTGGAAGCAACCCTAAGCGCTATCTGTTCACGGCATAGTGAGGAAACGCTTCCTTCCCTCCTACTCGCATTGAACGGCGCCAGTTCTGAATCACATCTGGCCCTGCTCCACGTCCTGGCCCGGGTCAGTGGCCCCCAGTCGTTGGAGGCTGTGCTCGCGGCTCTCAAAGACCCCAATCGCCAGATTAGCGACGAGGCCGCGGCCCTGCTGTCGAATTGGCCAACGCTGGACGCCGCGCCGCACTTACTCGAACTTGTGCGGGCCCAGGACCCTAATCGGAAATTGCTCGGATTGCGTGGATACACCCGGCTTGCCGAACTGCAACCGTCCCCTGCTGAGAGGATCATCATGCTCATGAGCGCCTCGAAGTTAGCCAAGCGGCGCGACGAGAAAATGATCATATTGAGCGCCTGGGGAAAACTCGCAGCCGTGGAGTCGCTTGACGCGCTCCGTCCCTACCTGGACAAGACAGAAGTTCAGAACGAGGCGGCAATAGCTATCATCCAAGTCGCGACCGATCTCGCAAAAGCCGATGCGTCGAAGAAGCCCCAGGCGGTCAGTGCCTTGCAGACCGTTATCGCCAAGTCCAAAGACGAAGACATCCGCGAGCGCGCGAAAAAAGCCTTAGCGGTACTGCCATGAGGATTCGTAACACCGCGAGTTAAGTCCGGAGTATGTTCCCGTGGTGCACGCGGATGAACCGTGGTGGAATCATCCCACCGTTGCAGGGGAGACAGAAGACGGCGTACAATCCCAACGCGCTGTCGCGGTTGGTTCGGTCTCTCGAAGTTGGGCTTGTGGATTGACTAAACTGGAACGAACGGCATGCCAACCATCAGCATGTTCTACGGCATCATCGTCCGGATGTATTGTGGCCAAGCCGAGCACAATCCGCCACATATTCACGTTTACTATCAAGATTTCAAAGCGGTTTTTGAAATCAATTCCGGAGATATGACGGATGGGAACTTGCCTTCACGACAGCGTCGCCTTGTAGAAGCGTGGATCGAACTGCACCGAGATGAATTGGTCGCCGACTGGGCGCTTGCATCTCAAGGTGAGTTGCCGTTTAAGATTGAACCGTTACATTAGCGTGAGGACACTTATATGTACATTGGGGCCAAGGCTGTCGAACCGCTGCCTGGGTTTAAACTGCTGATCACATTTGAAAACGGGGAACAACGAGTTTTCAATGTAAAGCCCTATATGGAGAGAGGCATATTTCGGGAACTCAAGGACACGGCGCTATTCAATAGCGCACGGATGAGCTTTGATACGGTGGAATGGGCTAATGGCGCTGACCTTTGTCCGGAAACGCTCTATGCGGAGAGCGTTGCCGCGGGGCCAGAGCGTGCGGCAGCACGGGACCGATGAGTGTTAGGAAGCGTCGGGCGCGCCCCGTGGCGGCTACCAAAAGGAGAAACGGAAATCATGAAGAGAATCTCGATCGGCACCTGGGCATTTTCGATTGGACCGTATCAGGATCACCCGGTTCCCTGGGACGAAATCCTGGACAAATTGCAGGCGCTCGACTTTAACGGCGTCGAACTGGGCGGCTTCGGCATTCATCCGAACCCGGACATCATGCCGACCAAAGAACAACGTGCCGCCTGCAAGAAAGGTGTCGCGGACCATGGCCTAGCTTTCTCCGGCATGGCGGCTAATCTGTGGAGCCAACACCTGATTGACACCGAGGATACGACACCTTACCTGAACGAATTCCGCAAGAACCTCGAGTTCTGCGTGGACCTCGGCATCCCAGGCATCCGCATAGACACGGTGCAGCCGCCAACCATCTTCGACAAAGTGGACGCCGATGCGGCGCGGAAACGCGTCGTCAACACCTGGAAAAAGTGCGCGCGCGAGGGGGCCGACAAGGGCGTCTATGTGACCTGGGAGTTCGAACCGGGGTTCGCTTTCAATAAGCCGTCGGACATCCTCCGCATCACCGAGGAAGTCAATGATGATAACTTCGGCATCATGTTCGACACGTGCCACGCTCATATGGTGGCCGCCGTCGGCGCGCGTCAACCGGGCAAAAAAGAAACCCTCCCTGGCGGCGCGCTTGAACTTGCGCAGAAACTCCGCGGCAAGATCAATCATCTCCACCTGATTGATTCCGACGGCACCCTACATGGCGACGAGACGAGCACGCATGCGCCGTTCGGCGACGGACAACTCGACTTCGACGCGCTAATCCCCGAGTTGCTGCGCTCTGGAATACGCCACAATTGGTGGACCATAGACCTCTGCTTCTGGCCCGACGCCTGGGCCGTCACCGAGCGCTGTAAAAAGGCCGTAGACAAACTGAACGCGAAATACGGCATTGACGGTAGAAGCGGGTGAAAACTGGGGAGTAAAACATGAGTACAAAGCAACTCAACATCGGCCTTATCGGTTACGGCTTCATGGGGCGGGCGCATTCGAACGCGTACCGCAAGGTGAACCAGTTCTTTGACCTCGAGTACCAGCCGGTCCTCAAGGCCGCCTGTGCGAGAAACAAAGACAAACTGCGCTCTTTTGCCGACCGTTGGGGCTGGGAGAGCACCGAAACGGACTGGCGTAAACTCGTCGAGCGCAAAGACATTGACGCCATTGACATCGGGAGTCCCAATGATACGCATCGCGATGTTGCCGTTGCCGCCGCCCAAGCGGGCAAAATGGTCTTGTGCGAAAAACCACTGGCAATGAACGCCGCGGAAGGGCTCGAAATGACCGAAGCCATTGAAAAGGCGGGCGTCGCCAACATGGTCTGGTTCAACTACCGGCGCGTCCCGGCCATCGCCCTCGCCAAGCAACTCGTGGACGAAGGCCGCGTCGGCCGCGTGTTTCACTACCGCGCGAAGTACCTCCAGGACTGGACCATCAGCCCCGACCTGCCCCAGGGTGGTGCGGGACTTTGGCGGCTCGACGCCGACGTAGCGGGCAGCGGCGTCACCGGCGACTTGCTCGCGCACAGCATTGACACGGCCATCTGGCTCATCGGCGGCGTCGAAAAAGTCAGCGCGATGACCGAGACATTTATCAAGAAACGCGCGATGCAGGATGACCCCAAGACTATCAAACCGGTGCGCATTGACGATGCCTGCGCCTTCCTTGCCCGTTTCAAGAACGGCGCCCTCGCCACCTTCGAGTCCACACGTTACGCCCGCGGCCGTAAGAACCAAAACACCTTCGAAGTGAACGGCGAAAACGGATCCCTCTATTTTGACCTCGAAGATGCACACCAGCTTCAGTATTTCGACCATCGCGGAGACTCCCATGTCCACGGCTGGCGTACCATTCTCGTGACCGACTCCGATCACCCCTACATGAAACAGTGGTGGGTGCCCGGATGCGTCATCGGCTACGAGCATACATTCATCAATGCGTTGGCCGACTTCCTGAAGGGGATCGAAACCGGCCAACCCGCACGGCCCAACTTCCGCGACGCGCTGGAGACACAATTCATTTGTGACGCGGTACTCCAATCGGCCAAAACTGACGCATGGCAATCCGTAGGTTCCTAAATTGCACTGGAAAGGTGAACGATGAGCGCAAAAGCATTGGCACAGCAAGCATTGGATCAGGGCAAAGGAATCGTCCGGCTCGCGCCCACTTGGGTGCCGCGCGTGTTCTGCATCCCCGGGCGGCGAATCAAGTTGCATCCCGACGATTACTACGCCCTCGGCGGCAATCGCGGCGGCATTGACGAACGCTGGTTTTCCTCGACCACACCCGCCGACAACGGCCCGCTGACCAGTCCTAACGAAGGTCTTAGTTTCATCGTCATCGAGGACGGCGGCAAGACCGAACGCGTCCTCCTGCGCGACGCCGTGTCCGAATTGAAAGGCGCCCTCATTGGCGACCGGCTCTGGAACGAATACCAGCGTTGGCCGATCTACTCGAAATTCTTCGACAATAAAGGCGCCCTGCCCCACCACATCCATCACGACGACAAACACGCCGCGCTCGTCGGCCAATTCGGCAAGCCCGAGGCCTACTATTTCGCACCGCAATTGAATAATCACGGCGGCGACTACCCCTACACGTTTTTCGGTCTGCAACCCGGCGTGACCAAAGAACAGGTCAAGAAGTCGCTGATGGACTTCACCAAAGGCGACAACAAGCTTACCAACCTATCCGTCGCTTACCGGCTCGAGCCCGGCACCGGTTGGGACGTGCCCCCGGGCATCCTCCATGCTCCCGGCAGCCTCTGCACCTACGAACCGCAGAAGGCCTCTGACGTCTTCGCTATGTACCAATCGCTCACCGGGGACCAGATCGTTTCCGAAGACTTGCTCTGGAAAGATACACCTCCCGACCGAAAGGGCGACTTCGATTATCTCATCGAGGTCATCAATTGGGAGCTCAACGTAGACCCGGATTTCGGGAAAAAGCACTTCATGCGACCCAAGCCGGTCCGACCCATTAAGGAAATGGAGGCCGAAGGCTGTCGAGACATGTGGATTTGCTATAAGTCCCACGCCTACAGCGCCAAAGAGCTCACCGTCCTACCCGGCCGCACCGTCACCGTCAAAGACGCCGCCGCCTACGGGTGCATCGTCTTGCAAGGCCACGGCAAGATGGGCGTCTGGGACATCGAAACCCCGGCCCTGATCCGCTACGGCCAACTCACCTACGACGAGTTCTTCGTATCCGAATCCGCCGCCCGCGAAGGCGTCAAGGTCACCAACCCCAGCAAATCCGACCCCCTCGTCATGCTCAAACACTTCGGCCCCGAAAACCCCGACCTCGTCGTCGAGCCATAGCACATCAACGCAGCCACCGGGAGGGTCGGCGTCCCCGCCGACCAGTGGGAATGCTGATTCTGCTCGGTGTTACTCTTTCGGAGTCCGAGTGTTGATGCCGTGCGGCGAGCTTATCCCGAGCTTTTGACGCGTCCGAACTGAGCGTGTAGCCTGCGATGAAGTCGGAACGAATTTGATTTGCAGACGACAGCCGACGGCCTGAGCATACTTTCGAAGGGTCGCCACCGAAGGCGCGTGCTTTCCCGCCGCCTCCAATCGTGAAATAGCGCTTTTCGTGGTACCCATTAGTTCCGCGACCGCTTCCTGGGTGAGTCCGGACCTTGATCGCGCCGCAAGCATCTCGCGAATCAATGAATACTCTGCTTCCAAAGCGTCATAAGCCTTCTTGAATCCCTTCCTTTTCTTGGCCATCTTGAGAAAGGCCGCATGGCGGTGGGGAACTGGTTGATACCTCAATTCACGCATTCTGCACCTCTTTCATCCGCTTCCGAGCGATTTGGAGTTCTCGCTCCGGGATTTCTTGGGACTTCTTCACAAACCCGTGAAGAATCACGATACACTGACCAACGACAAAACAGTAAGACGCTCGTCCGATGCCTTCCCGACCGTGCGGCCTCAATTCGAACAGACCGCCGCCCAAAGCGCGGGCGTACGGTATGTGCAAATTCGGACCAAATTCCATCAGCAATTCGACCCGCCGCGCGAAATCCGCCAAGATGCCGTGGGGCCAGGATTCAATCTCGTTTTTGACGCGTGCATGAAAATACTCAATAGAATAAGCCACATGGCCAAAGTTAGCAAGTTCGCTAACTACTTTGCAACTTCTAAGAGTCGGCCCTCCCAGTCGAGGCCCACTGGCGGTCCGGCGGCTTGGGGTGGCATTCGCACCACGGTTCTTTGATAATAGATTCATGAATGGGGATTCTGGCGTAACCTCTGCAAGGGGTAGAGTTTCGGACAAGACATAATGTGGGAGAAACAGCGGATGGATATGGGACATGTAGCCTTGATGGGGTCGTTGGTGGTCATTATGATGCTTGGGATAATATTGCGCGCGCACGCGGTCACGCCGACCGAAACTGAGCGCGCCGGCGCGCAACAGTGGACGAGCGCAAAATTCGAAGGTGCACCGTTACCTCCCGAAGGGACAGCCCGTGGCCCTTATTCGAATGAACTTCCGTTCTCGTTCACGTATGACGGCCGCAAGTCATCGGAGTTGCTCAATAACTGGCAAGTGGAACGGACAAAGCGTGAAGTCAAGCCAGGTTTAACCGAGCACACACTGAACTACACAGACCCCGCATCCGGACTCGTCGTGCGATGTGTCGCACTCGAATACCGCGATTTCCCTGCGCTGGAATGGGTCCTCTATTTCAAGAACGCCCGAAACACTGACACCCCAATCTTGGAAGCTATTCGAGCGCTGGATACCGGCCTACCGCTCCCGCGCGATAAAGGCGCCTCGCTTCATTACGCCAACGGGAGCGAGTGCCGGCTCGACGACTTCGCCCCGCACATCGCCTCTTTGGGACCCAACCAACACGACCCTCAAGCCCCCTGGGTCGGAGAAAAGAACGCATTCCGTTTGGAATCGAAGGGCGGACGTTCTTCGTGCGGGATATTGCCGTTCTTCAACCTGGACATGGAGACACACGGCGCGATGATCGCGGTCGGCTGGACCGGTGACTGGACCGCCAGTTTCTATCGGACTGATTCTGAAGTGCGGCTTCAGGCCGGAATGCGCCGGACCCATCTAAAACTGTTGCCCGGAGAGGAAATCCGCTCGCCGCGAATTCTGCTTTTGTTCTGGGAGGATGACAAACAACGCGGCCACAACCTGCTCCGCCAATTCATCCTAGCGCACCATTCTCCGCAGATAAGCGGCCATCGCGCACAAGCGCCAGTGTGTATCCCGACCTGGGGCGGTAACTTCGCCGAGAAGCACATCGCTCACGCGAAATGGTGGAAGGACAACAACCTGCCGCTCGATTACCTCTGGGTAGATGCCGGTTGGTACGGCAACGACGAGGCCAAAGAAGGCGCGACCGTCTTCAACAGTCAATGGTGGCGCTACGTGGGCGACTGGCATCCCAACCCCGGTTACTTTCCCAACGGACTTAAGCCCGTCGGCGCTGCACTGAAAGATATGGGCCTCGGTTTTCTTCTTTGGGTCGAGCCCGAACGTGTCTACAAGGAAACCACGTGGACGCGCGAGCATCCGGAGTTCCTGCTCGGACCGATCGGCGACAATTCCCTTTTCAATTTGGGCAAACCGGATGCCCGCCGGATGCTGACGGAACATCTTTACGCACTGGTCACGGAAGGTAACATCGGCTGCTACCGCCAGGATTTCAACATGGACCCGCGGCCGTTCTGGGAAGCAGCCGATGCTCCGGACCGCATCGGCATCTCGGAGATTCAGCATATCACCGGGCTTTACGCAATGTGGGATGAGTTGCTCGCGCGCTGTCCCGGACTACTCATTGATAACTGCTCGAGCGGCGGACGCCGCATTGACCTCGAGACCATCTCGCGGAGCATCCCGCTGTGGCGCAGCGATGTCCAGTGTTATCCCAGTTTCGGCGTAACCGCCATGCAAGGCCAGACCCACGGCCTCAGCCAGTGGGTTCCCCTCAGCACCGGCTGCTGCGACCGCGAAGATACGTATGTGTTCCGAAGCGCGCTGGGGCCGGGGATACTCCTCATCATGTACGAATTCGAGCAGGATACACAGAAACACTTCTCCGTCGAGTGGCTGCGCCAAATGCTCGGTCAACTCAATCAAGTCCGGGATTATTTCCTCGGCGACTTCTATCCGCTGCTGTCCTTCTCGCTTGCGAACGACGGCTGGGCCGCATGGCAGTATGACCGGCCCGATCTCGGCGAAGGGATAATTCTGGCCCTGCGCCGACCCGAAAGTCCGTTTACGTTGATGACGCCGACGTTGCGCGCTTTAGAGCCTGAGTCCCGCTATGAATTCCGCGACCTGGACACGAATACGGCGCAACGGTTGTCAGGTCGAGAGTTGCTCGAGACCGGCCTGCGCATCCAGATTGATCAGCGTCCCGGTTCTCAGCTCTTGGTTTATAGGAAACTCTAAACTTGTCCCCGTGGAGTGTTACACCCATGAGCGCGATAATCACCGCACTTTCCAGTGTTGGTCTTGCGGTTACTGCCGGTGAACAAGCGCCAGCACGGTATACACTAGAAGGCTGCGTTCTGGAAGTTGACCCGCCGGTGGAAGTCGGTCGCGCGCCCGGCCACTTCTGGTTTTCGTATCTGCACGTCATCCAGGGTCAGGACATTCTCTGCGAGGTCGTGCTCAGTGACGATAAGGCCCAAGGAAAATGGCCGGCGGCCCTGTGCCTGTCGCGTGACGGAGGCAAGTCCTGGAGCAGAGTTCGCGACATTGATTCATACGGTCCGGTCTCCACGCCGCTGGCTGCAGGCCGAATTCTGTTCATGCCTTACGAGACTTGGCCCATTTCACCCGCAGACAAGCGTAACGCCGTTGCGGACGGCACCATCGTTACCTTAGCCGACGACGGTTCCCTGACCGCACAACCGACTCCCGTAAAGTATCTGAGTTTTCCCCAAGACTTGGCCGACTATCACGTCGGCGAAGTCTATCTCTTCGTGAATGGGAACATCCTCTCGCTAAAAGACAGACGTCTTTTCGCAACCGTCTATGGTAAGTTCGCTGGCGACACCAAGGATTCGGTCTGGTCCGTCACTAGCGCCGACCACGGCTTCACTTGGCAATTCCAGTCGGTGGTGGCCAGTGGGAAAGACCTCACAAACCTCACGGAAGGCGCCAACGAATCCCATACCGCGCGTCTGGCCGACGGACGGTTGCTTACGGTCTACCGCACGGGCAGCGACTACCACAAGAGCTACAGTTCGGACGAAGGCGAGACATGGTCCGCGCCCGAACCGATGCCCGGTGTCTTCCGCGTCGAGCCGCAACTCGTGCGATTGGAGAATGGCGTGCTGCTTCTCTCCGGCGGCCGGCAAGGCTTGTATCTCTGGGCCTGTACCGACGGCGAAGGAAAGAAATGGGAGCAATTCAATCTGGCCGAGCACCACAATCGCCAAGTCCCGGACGAAGCCCACCGTTACACCGCCGACTTCTGCGAAGGCAAGAACGTAGACCCGCCCCAGAGCACGTCCTACACCGGCATGAAGGCGGTCGGTCCGAATGAAGTCCTAATCAGCTACGACCACTTAGCCAACGGCTGGAAAGGCGCACCCGGCCCCTGGGGCCCGCATGACATGGTTTTCTGTGTCCGCGTCAAGGCCACGTTGAGACCGCCAGAGAAAAGTATTCCATAATCAGACCTTTGTTGACTTCGCACTAGACTTTTGCAGTTCGACGTCGGTCGATCTCGGTCAAACAGATTGCCAAGGATTGGCTATGCGCGCACCCGTGCGTTGAATGCCTTCGACGTCTCGCGTAACGACTGTCAAATTATGCGTTACGGCGGTCGCGCCAAGCAGACCATCAATAGTCGGTACTGGATATCCACGGCGCTCAGTTTCGCCTTGAATGCGGCCCCAAGCCAAGGCAATTTCCTCGCTGATCGGTAGTATCCTTTCGGCAAATTGCTTCGGTAGCTCCACGTCAAGCCAGTGCTGAACGGCACCCTTTCGTCGAACTTCGCCGAGCGTTGAGATGCCTTTCTGTATTTCACCTAATGTGAGCACGCTCAGGAACATCGTAACTTCGTCCCGATCTTTAAGCCAAGCCAGAACTTTTGAGTTGGGCCGCGGTTTGGTCAGTTCAGAGACGACACAAGTGTCTAGAAGATAGTTCACAGCTCCACCTTGCGCGGAAGATCTTTGACCCTTTCCAGTCTGATACCCCGCAGCGGGGACCGGCGGAAAAACTCGACCAGACTTTCCTTACGACCCGAGAGCCGTTCGTAGTTCTTGAGTGAAAGCACCACGGCCACCGCTTTTCCTCGCTTAGTGATGTGCTGTGGCCCTTCCTGAACGGCTTTCTCTACCACCTCGCTGAGTTTGTTCTTGGCTTCCTGCAATTGCCATGCTTTGCTCATGGGCTATTTCCTTCTGGCTATCTTTCGGCTAGACTGTCTAGATTGTAAGTTTACTCTTCCCTAAAACTCAAATCCGGCTTTGCGCTAAATTCTTCCTGAATATATGCCACTGCGGCATGTTATAATTTCGGCAATATCAGTTTCGAATCAACCTTTCGGCAGGGAAAAGTACATGGCGCACAAGATTCTCGTGGTGGAGGACGAGCCCGCCATTGCGGACACGATCACGTATGTCCTGCGGAGTGAAGGCTTCGAAGTGACTTGGTGCGCCACCGGCGAGGAGGCGCTGCGCACACTGGACGAGAACGGGGTCAGCCTCATCGTCCTCGACGTGAGTTTGCCGGACCGAAACGGTTTCGAACTCTGCAAGCAGATTCGAAAGACTTCCGGCGTTCCCATCATCTTTCTCACGGCTCGGACCAGCGAGGTAGACCGCGTCGTCGGACTCGAAATCGGCGGCGATGACTACGTACCGAAACCGTTCAGTCCACGCGAACTGGCCGCCCGCGTCAAGGCCGTGCTCCGGCGATTTCCTACCGTCGAAGATAGTTCCGCCACGAAGCGCGTGGATTCTCCCTTCCTCGTTGACAAACAGAAAATGAAAATCTGGTACTTTGGGGCGCCGCTTGATCTTTCGCGCTACGAATTCCGGATTCTTGAAATCCTGATTCATCGGCCCGGATGGGTGTACTCGCGCGAAAAGCTAATGGAAATGGTCTGGGAAGCGCCGGAGACCAGCATGGACCGGACTGTGGACACGCACATCAAGACCATCCGCGCCAAGCTACACAAGGTCAAACCCGGTATCGATCCGATCCAAACACACCGAGGCGTCGGTTACTCGCTCAAGGAATCGTGGTGAAAATCCGGACCCGGCTGTTCGCGGCGTTCTTGATCCTGGTAGCGGCGGGGTTCTACGCGCTTACCGACTGGATACGCGATGATCTGCGCCCCCGCTATCTCGCCACTATGGAAGAGTCCATGGTGGACACCGCGACTCTCCTCTCCTCGCTGATCGCGCATGAAGTCAAGGCCGGGGAAATCTACGTGGATGATCTTAGCGTGGCATTCGTAAGCGCCCAGCAGCGAAGGTTTGCAGCGAAGATTTACGAATTCACAAAGACACAATTGAGCATGCGAGTCTATATCACCGACCGCAAGGGGACCGTTATTTTTGACTCAGACCATGGCAAAGACGAAGGCAAAGACTACTCCCAATGGAACGATGTCATCCGTACCATGCGCGGCGAATACGGCGCGCGCGCCACGCGCATGGACCCGAACGATGTGACCACTGAAGTCCTGTACGTGGCCGCACCGATAAAAGTGAACGATGAGATCCTCGGCGTGTTGACGGTCGGCAAGCCTTCCGGAAGCGTTGCCCTGTTTCTGGATACGGCCCAGCGGAAGATCACCTTGGCCGGCGTAGTGGCCGCGCTGGCCGTGCTCCTTCTCGGGATCGTGATTTCCTCATGGATTACCTGGCCGATTCAGAAGCTTACCCGACACGCACAAGCGATCCGCGACGGAAAACGTGCGCCCGCGCCGAAACTGGGAAAGAGCGAGATTGGAACCTTGGGCGCGGCCTTCGAGGAAATGCGGAACGCCCTTGAGGGCAAACAATATGTCGAAGATTACGTTCAAACCTTGACCCATCAAATGAAAAGTCCGCTGTCCGCAATACGCGGCGCAGCCGAACTGCTGAATGAGAACCTCCCGCCCGACCAGCGCCGCCAATTCCTCGAGAACCTGCGTTCCGAGACGGGCCGTATCCAGGATCTGATTGACCGGATGCTGCAATTATCCGCCTTGGAAAATCGTAAAGAACTGCGTGATATCGAGGACATCAACCTTCAAGAGCTAGTTGCTGAAGTTGTCGAGGAATTATCGCCGGTACTTTCCGGCAAACAACTCCAAGTAGCCAGGATCAACGCGAACCCGGTCGTAGTCAAAGGCGAGCGCTTTCTGCTACGACAGGCGGTTTGCAACTTGCTGCAGAACGCGGTGGACTTCAGCCCGCCGAACGGGTCGATCTCCGTGCGCGTGCAGGCGCTGGACGGTCAGGCGGTGATCCGCATCCTCGATGATGGTCCTGGCATCCCGGATTACGCCCTTGACAAAATCTTCGAACGCTTCTACTCGTTGCGCCGTCCCGATACCGGCAAAAAAAGTTCCGGTCTCGGCCTCACCTTCGTGAAACAAGTAGCCGACCTGCACAGCGGCAGCGCGACCATCGAAAACCGCCCCGAAGGCGGGGTGCAAGCAACGCTGACGCTCCCCGTCAATCCCCCATTAGCCGTCGCCTGAACTACGCACCATGTGACGACAGGGAGCCCTTTCCGCCTTGCCTCCGTGGTGTCATGCTGAGTCCGCCGCGGTGGATCGACGCAATTCTCATCCCCAGCGCTCCACGTGTGCGAGATTCTTCACTGCGTTCAGAATGACAGAGGGGGCTGTCATGCCGAATAAAGCTGAGCTTCCCGTCTTCACCTCGATTTCACAACCACTTCATCCTACTTTCACATTTGCCGTTTAGAATTGTTTAGAAGAAATCCTTTAGTCAATGACGTGATTCGGCGAACGGGAGATACGACTGATGAGCGAGTTCGGAAACGGCGGGGTGGCTGAGGCGTGGAATAAGATTGCATTGCGCCTCGAAGACTTGATCCAGCGAATCGAAAAGGAGAGGTTTCAATGCGCAACGCTGTTCGGCTCCTCGGTCTAGTATTCGCCGCGCTCACCGGCTACAGCGAAGAGCAAGTCGCTGTTCCGTGGAGCGAAATTAAAGCGCTGTATCGGGAAAGCCTCGAACGGGAAATCCTCGAAGAATCGGGGCCCCTGTTGAAGCCGCCTCAAGTCTATTCAATAGACGAGGCGCGCTACACTCTGGCGGTTGGCGACGAACACACGAAGGGGGAAGTCACCCTGATCGGCAAAGTTGTATCGGGCACATTGGAGCCAATTCCATTGTTCGGAGACGACATAGTCATCACCGACGTTACGGGCGTAAGTGGCGGAACGATCCTTTCTTCGAGAGATGACAATCGTATGTCCTTCTTGGCCCACACGACCGGCTCGGACTTTCAAGTTACGATGGGTTTTGTGGTGCGGCCTCGAGAGGCCAATAACGCGCACGTCATCTCCTTCGAGATACCCCACGCGCTGCGCAATTCGCTCGATCTGAAACTATCGGCGCAAGACCGGCTCGTGGAGGCGCCGGGGGTCATCGTTGCGAGCGGTGTCCGCCATTTTCCCCGCTGTTCCAATCTGTGTGTCAAATACCTCGATCCGCGCGACATGGCTACGGCGACGGTCATCGAGATTGACATCTTCTCGCGAATCGTAGTCCTGAAGAACCGCATTCTCATCGCTACGCACCTCCTGCCGGTCCGCTCAATCCCCGGTCCGGTAGTTCTGCGCGCGCCGGAGGGCGCGAAATACGTCGCCTCGTCGTTGGGCGCATCCGCGATAAAGGAACTCGGAGAGGACCGGTACGAGCTAAACGTTCCGCCGGGCGAAAAGGACCCGTTTACTTTTGATCTGGCTCTAGAAGCGGCGACCGATGACGGCGGTATCGCCTTTTTACTCCCGACCCTCGAAGCCAATACCGGACAGCAAGGGCGTTTCGTCGTGGAAGAACCCGACGATGGACAAGTGACGGTGACAGCACCCGGATTGACATCGCAGATTCCTGCGGAAAGACTCGCAGAAGCACTGCGCAAGGAAACGTACGACCCATACTTCATGACTGTCGAAGGCGGAGAGGAAATCGCTCTCGCTATCAAACGCTTTCAGTCCGTTCGCACACCGACGACTGTGCTCGAGTCCCAATACCTGTACTGCGCGTTCGAGGAGAGCGGCAACATTCTCTCCATCCTGGTTCTGGAAGCGCCGCCGGAACTGGGCACCCGGCTGGTCTTGAAGGCGGTTTCCGGTTCGGAAATCTGGTCGCTCACGGTAAATGGCGAGAAGAAGAAAGTGTTTGCGGGCGCCGAGGAAACGTGGATCATCCCGCTCGAAGACGCGCAAGTGTCGTATGTCGAGTTGGCTTTTCTGCGCAAAGGGCCGAAGCTAGGGCTGCAAGGAACGTTGGAAGCGATGGTGCCCGAAACCGGCATCCCGTCTCAGAATCTTCGGATCGGGGTGGCGCTGCCCGAACGAGTGGAGTTGCTTTCTCTAGAAGGACCGGTGAGCGCAACTTCGGGTGACGGCTGGAAACTGCCGGCCGAGTTCGTCGGCAAACCATATTTCTTCTCCCGTTCATTTCACAAAGGCGAGGGTATGACGCTGGGCATCGTTTACAAAGAACCCGTGAACCACGCGGAATCAAAGGAAGGAATGGCACAATGAGCGTCGGAAGAATCGTTGCGATAGGGACTATCTATCTTGCGGCCTGCGCGGGATGGGTCATTCTGGGCGCCACGACCGCGTTCCGGTCTACGGAATTCAGCGGACGGCTCGGCGCGGAAGTCGAGGCCCTGTGGGGCACACCGTTGGTGCAAGCCGCGCCGTCGTTGGCCGTCGAAATCCCCGGAAGCGACCGGGTACGGACGCTGATGCCCGCAAAGAACGACGTAGCTGTCGAATTGAAGACCGATTATCGGAAAAAAGGCTTAATCTGGTACCCAACGTATACGTGCCAGTTCGCAGGAACATATACGATCACCAACAATGAGAAGGTCGCACAGAAAGCGCGCCTGCATTTCAGATTTCCATCTCAAGGCGGCACGTATGACGCGTTTACCATGCACCTCGATGACCAACCGTTCGGCGGCGCGGTGGACACAAAGGAAGGCATTCACGAACTGGTGGAACTCGCGCCGGGGCAAAGTACCGATTTCAAAATCAGTTACAAGACGCGCGGCATCCGAGAATGGCGCTACAAGATGGACCCGACCGTGGGCCGCGTGCAGAATCTGAATCTCGCGGTCAAGACCGATTTTCGCAAGGTGGACTATCCGGACGGCTGTCTGTCGCCGATGTCGTCCCAAGACGCGGACAACGGGAAGCTGCTCACTTGGCAAGCGACCGACTTGATTACGAAAGAGGACGTGGGCGTCCTCATCCCGGAGAAACTTAATCCGGGACCGCTGACCTCGCGAATCACGTTTTTCGCACCCGTCTGCCTCCTCTTCTTCTTCGTTCTGGTCGCGACCATCAACATCCTGTACCAAGTAAAGATTCATCCCATGCATTATCTCTTCGTTGCGGCGGGGTTCTTCGCCTTCCATCTGTTGTTGGCGTACATGGTCGGGCCGATCACCATCCACGTGGCCTTTGTGATCTCCGCGGTAGTTTCGGTGACTTTGGTCACCGGATATCTCTGCGCGGCGTTGCGCGGCGAGTTCCCGTGGAAAATAGCGGCCGCCGGCCAGCTCTTTTTCCTGGTGCTGTTCTCCTACAGCTTCTTCTTCAAGGGTATGACCGGGCTGACCGTAGCCATCGGCTCCGTCGTAACATTGGCCGTGCTGATGAAAGTCACCGCCCACGTGAACTGGGACGACGTATTCCCCAAGAAGACGAGGCACCCAACATCCGAACTGCTACCTTCGGTCGGTCTCAGCCGCTCTCCCGCCCCAGAGAATCCGGGCCGGTAACCCTTCGTAGCGGTGGCGCGGACGAACTTGTTTTGTCCGCGCCCCATTTGTCCCAACGGTCCCGTGCTGGGATGGGTGAAAGTGGCGATTTATCTTACAAATATCCGTTTGTATTACCAAGACCACTATGTTATACTTTGCCCATGAAGACGATAAAGAAGCTGGATACGGTGCTTTTCACCACCAAGGGTCAGGTAGTGATCCCGGCCTGGCTGCGGAAAGCGTTCAGTATCGAAGCGGGAAGCAAGGCCGTCGTACAGGCAACGCCGGAAGGCATTCTCCTGAAGCCGATTACACGACATACCATTGCCAAGCTCCACGGCATACTTAAGCGGAAGGCGGGAGAAAAACCATTGGCGGAGGAATGGGCCGAACACCGGCGCGTAGAGACGGAACTGGAGGAAGGCCGGAGTGGCCGGAACCGTGCTTGACAGCTACGCGCTCCTGGCTTTTCTTCGGGGCGAAGACCGCGACGGCAAGGTCCGTCAACTCTTGGAACGGGCCAGCGAACGCGACCAACCCTTGCATATGACCGAAGTGAACTACGCCGAGGTGAAATACATCATCGTGCGTAAGGAAGGCCAAGCCCGCTGGAATCAGATCGCCGACGACCTACCCGCCCTGCCCATCGAATTTCACGCTGTTACGCGTGTCCTTGCCGACCTCGCGGCGGATTTCAAAGCTAACCACCGACTGAGCCTCGCTGACGCGTTTGCGGCCGCACTGGCGAAGGATAGGAAGGCTGAACTGATCACCGGAGACATCGAATTCAAGCCGTTGGAACGCGAAATCCAGATCAAATGGCTCTAAACCCGAGCGTACCTATCACCATTTCCTGATATCCTGAGTTCCAGATTGACTCATTTATCATTACTTGTTCATCATCGTGATGCCGGGCCAGTCATCGGTGCGGAACGGCGAGGCCGGAAGACCTTCCTGGTTGTAGAGGTTGCACACCGGGTTTGCGGCCCAGGCATAACGTACGGCCACGGGGAACTTCGCCTCCGGGCTGTATACTACGACCGTATCGCCTTCGATGCCGGCCTTGCCCCAGACAAACTTGTGATCCTCGCTGGCAACGGCGAAACCGCGCAATTCACCACCTTTGGCCACGAGGCCGCCGCCCACGTGGTCGAACCAAAGGCGAATTTTGCCGTTCTCGATGGCCATTTTCCGGTAAATCGGCCCGGAGTAGACCAGCTTCTCGCCATAGGCTACGTGGCGCGCGGCGAGCGCCAGTCTGCGGCCGACGTCCTGCTTATTCTTCGGATGGATATCCTTCGCCTCGCCGATATCCAAGATGACCGCCATGCCAGTCTTGGGTTGGGCCAAGGTCATCAGTTGTGCCTCGCGCAACTCGGCCCAAGCGTCCTCTTCCGGCTCGGCCTTCACCTCGAGAAAATTGGCCAGTTGCACGAATAAGAATGGGAAGTCACCTTGCCCCCACTTTTTCCGCCAGTCCTGAATCATCGCCGGGAACAAGGTCCGATACTGATACGCGCGGCCCGCATTGGATTCGCCTTGGTACCAGATGGCGCCTCGGATCGTGTAAGGCACGAGCGGCTTGATCATGGCGTTGTAGAGCACGGTGGGCACGTTGGGATTCCCTTCAATTATCGCCGGCGGTTGCGGCCGCGGCGGGACATTCCTCATGTCCACCCCGACCTTGTACCGCCAGGCGCCGGCCAGCGGCATGGTCTCCGTGCCGGGGGCCTGTGAAAGATAAAGCCGCAGGTCTTCCGGCTTGCCGCCGAACCCGCCGCGATAGCCGATATCGCGCACGCGCACGGTGATCACATTCTTACCATCCTTGGCCAATCTGGCGGGAATCGTATAGAGGCGTGGCGTCTCCCATTTATCCGGAATCTCGAAGCGGCCGACTTCTTCGCCGTTGAAGAACGTCCGATCAAAATCGTTAATGGCGCCGAGCGACAGCGTGAGCTCTTTCGCCGCCCAGGCTGCGGGCAGCGTTACTTCCTTTCGAAACCATACCACGCCGTCCAATTCCGGCAGCCCGGCCGTCTCCCACATCTGTGGAAGTTCCATGACCGGCCACTGCTTCGTATCGAGAGGCCCCGCCGCCCATGCCGGACGACCTTCCTGGTACCCGCCGTCAAACTCCTCGATAGACTGCTCCCACTCCCCTAATTTCGTCTCGAACTCCTTGCGAATAGCCGAAGCATTCGGAATGTCTTTCTGGAGTTGTGCGACCGCGGGAGCAAATTCCGGCAACGTTGACAGGGTTTCCGCGCTGGTCCAGGCCTCGGCCACGGTCCCGCCGTACGCCGACTGAATCATCCCGATCGGCACGTTCAAATGCTGGTGCAATTCGCGTCCGAAGAAATAGGCGACCGCCGAAAAAGTGGGTAAGCTTTCAGGGCTGCACACGCGCCAGCCCTTGCTTTCGACGTCATCCTTCGGCGTGAGACTCGGCTTCATCGGCACACTGAACAGGCGGATGTTCGGACAATTCGCGGCGGCGACTTCCTGGTCCCGGTTCAGCACGCCCCAGTCGCCTTGCTTGACCGGCCATTGCATGTTCGATTGTCCCGACCCGATCCACACGTCACCGAACATGACGTTTTTGAAGGTGGTGGTGGTCGCACCGGTAATCGTGAGTTCGTGGGGACCGCCCGCAGGCTGTCGTTTCAGCATCAGCGACCAACGACCGTCTGGTCCCACCGTGGTACGAGCCTTCTTCTTGGCCACGGACACGCTTACCGTTCCGCCCGGATCGGCCCAACCCCAGACTCGGACCGGCATGTCCCGCTGGAGCACCATGTTGTCGCTGAACAGCGCCGGCAATTTCACATTGGTAGCCGGCGCAGCGGACGGCCCGCACAATGTTTGGCAACCTAATGTGGCGGAAATCAAGCACACCGAGAAGGCTAGAGAACGTCTGAAACTTCGCATACGGAATTCCTTTTCATTCGGTGACAGTCTAAGTTCGCCCCTTCATTGCGTGCAGAATCATGATCTTCTGCCAAATCTTCCTAGACAAACCGGTAGTCAAATCTTCCAAATCATTGACCGCCTCGGTGGCTTCCGGGTCCGGAAATTTGGTCACGTACAAGTACCCCAGCTTGCTGAGCAAGCTCAACATTTCGGTGCAGTAGTCCAGATACCGGTCCAACTCTTCCGCCGACAAATCGCGCTTCGGACTATGCTCGGTGGGACGCGACACCTGCGCCAGTCCGCTCGGGTCCTTCGTGAGCTGGTGCATGTCAATGATATGCGCCATGTCGCGCAAGCGGTTCACCGCGTGGACCACTTTCGAACGCTTCCGCTTCAGTTCGAGCGTCCAGAAAAAGTAGACCGCGATGGACAGGAAGATGAGTAGATTGATGCTGGCCTCCGACGCCTGAACGAATTCGAGGATGGTAAACCGCGGAACGCCCGTCACGCTGCTCAGTCCCGCCAGCGCCACCACCACGATGCAAGCGATACCAACGATGGAAAGCCCCCGCAGCCAAAGATGCGTCTTGCCAATCCACTCGACGATGGACTCCGTCTCCCTGGCCACCTCCAACAGACGCACCCCGATCCGGTAAAGCCCCGACCCCGGAAACCGGTCATCAATCCGCAGCAACAACTGCTGCACCGTCTCCACGATTCTCCCCGATTCCAGTTGAAGGTCCGCCATCTCCCTCTCCCGCCCCCACCATTATTCACAACCCCCAACCCCATGTCACGCGGCCGCCTTTCAGCCTACGGTCTTCCCCTTCATCCTTCACAATTTATGCCGGAACCACCCGTCAATACGCCGTCCACCCCGAACTAATCATTCGCGGCGGATAAAGAGCGGAGCGCTCGACTTCGCAATTCCCAATCAAAAGGTGATCGTCGACCAGCACGCGCATTCCCTTGGTGTTACTGCAGCAAGCAACCGAGCCCGTCGACGTGCGCGGCGAACAATCTCCAGTAACATCCGCCGAGGGACCACGTATTCGACAGTTACTTTCCGGATAAATGACGAGGACTATCCGGCTCTGCGTTGGGCTTTGAAAGGAATACTACCGATGCCATAATAGAAGTGGTATGGTGGACGTGGCCTCGCTTGCCAATTCCGGAATGACCCGCTGGACTAGGAGCAGGTGTCATGATAGACGTAGCCGAATTCGTTAGGCGTTACCATATGCGGTCCCCAAACATAATGTGGTTTCTTGGGGCCGGTGCATCTGTTGCGTCCGGCATCGCCACGGCTAACGATATGGTGTGGGAGTTTAAGAGACTGCTTTATTGTACGCAGGAACGAGTTGCCTTGGATGCTTGCCGAGATCTTGGTTCGCTAAACCTTCGCACGATACTTCAAAAGCATTTTGATGCTAACGGACGATATCCTGCCGCCAACTCCCCTGAGGAATATCCACTGTACTTCGAAGCTGCGTACCCACACGAAGTGGACAGACGGCGATGCATTGAGAATCTGGTTATTGGAGCGAAACCATCCTACGGTCATTTGGTCTTGGCTGCGTTGCTCAAACTCGATAAGGCTAGGGCGGTGTGGACGACGAATTTCGACAGGATGGTTGAGGACGCCGTCACCGCGGTCTTCGGCACGGGCAGTAAGCTTATCTCGTCTACGCTGGATTCGCCCGACCTATCAATCCAAGCACTAAACGAAGGCCGGTGGCCGCTTCTTACGAAACTGCATGGCGACTTCCAGTCGCAGAGACTTAAGAACACATCCAAAGAATTGGTCGAACAGAATGAGAAGCTCAGACGCGGACTTGTCGAAGGCTGTAGACGCTACGGTCTTGCAATCCTCGGATACAGTGGACGTGATGAATCCATTATGAGTGCATTGCGGGAAGCGGTCGGGCACGGGCACGGCTTTCCGGCTGGTCTCTTCTGGTTCTATCGCTCGGACAGTTCTTGCCTTCCAAGCGTCCAAGAACTTGTGGCAGCTGCGTCCAGGGCGGGAATTGACGCTCATTTGGTAGAGATTGAGACCTTTGATGAACTTCTTGGGGACGTCCTTTTACTTGTAGCGGACCTGCCGGCGGACATCCAGGCTATTCTCTCGAGCCACATGAATCGGGTCTCAGACGCGCCCGTGACTAACGCAGGCAAAGGATGGCCCGTGGTTCGACTGAATGCCCTACCGGTTCTAAGCTTTCCCAGCACCTGTAGAAGACTGGTTTGTGAGATTGGCGGACAACGGGAAGTCAGAGACGCCGTGAGTGAGAGCCATTCCGACATAATTGTTGGACGCAGAAAGCAAGGAGTCATCGGCTTCGGACCTGACAGCGAAATGCGCCGAGTCTTTGCTTCCCGCGGAATCACAGAGTTCGGGCTACACTCAATAGAGGCGCACAGATTGGAATTTGAGTCCATGGAAAATAGTCTGTTGTACACGGCACTCGTACGAGCTCTGACGCGGACGAATGCACTGCTCTGTTTTCAGCGAAGAAGCGACCGCATTCTTGTAGTCGACAGCAGTAAGGCTACTCTCCCAGTTTTCACTCCGTTGAGAAATGCTGTCACTCGAATTGCCGGAACTGTTCCGGGCACGACCGTGACGTGGGCCGAAGCCGTCCGTATTCGCATCGAGTATCGATTGGATAGCCTTTGGCTTGTTTTTGAGCCAACGATTTGGACTGCGGCGCAGTCAGGAGAAAATGGTGATGAAGCCAAAGCGAGGGGCAGAGAGTTTGTCCGTGAACGACTTGCTTCCCGCTTTAATAGGGCCTGGAACGCCGTGGTTGATGCCTGGGCGAACATACTTACCGGAGGTCAACCTGAGGCCGAGATACGCGCGTTCGGAAAAGGGGATGGCATAGACGCGGTTTTCACTATTTCGCGTAAGACCGCCTACTCCCGGAAGGACACCTCGAGATGACCACTAACCCTGAAATTCTGCCAGGTTTCCAGACCCTGAGGGAGCCCGACTTGCTTTTTCATCCCACACGGGAGGACGACCGTGATATCCATCCGCTCAAAGGCTTGATTAATTTTGGGCCATATAGTAGGGCAGTCGTCGGCACGGTCTTGGACCCAATTCGAGTTGGTGGAATTGTTCCTCACCATTACATTGAGAAGCTAAAGTGCTTGCTTGACGAGCTTGAAACGACCCATGTGGCCAGAGAGCGACGGCAGTACCTGCCAGACTTTCCAGGGTTTTCTCGTGTCTTTGGACTTCGTGCTGTTCCCGGCAACAGTTCGGCCTGGTATCAGATGCCCGCAGACATCGAAACCAGACTAGGTAATTCGGCTAAGCCGCACCTTTTACTCGCGGAGTGTCTTACGCGGGCGCTCTCAATTCTCGATGCGCATCGAAACGAATACGATGTTGTGCTCGTTTTTCTGCCAATTGCGTGGGAATTGGGATTTAGCGGGGGGGCCGATGAAGATTTTGACCTGCATGACTACTTGAAAGCGACGGCTGCCGCTCGCGGGCTCCCGATTCAACTGATTCGCGAAGATAAGTCATTGGCCTATCCCTGCCGGTGCAGTGTGGCGTGGCGGCTCAGCATAGCAATTTACTGCAAAGCCGGTGGTATTCCGTGGCGGCTTGCCGTACAAGACAGAGAGTCGGCTTTTGTGGGGATCAGCTATGCGGTGCGATCCGATTCAGCCTGCGGGATACGCTTTGTCACGTGCTGCAGTCAAGTCTTTGACGCCGATGGAACTGGCCTCGAGTTCTTACTCTATGAACCGAGCGATGTGCGTGTGGAGAAAGACAATCCGTTCTTAAGCCGAAGTGAAATGAGCCGGGTTATGGCTCGCAGCCTTTCCCTTTACCAGAGGAGACACGGAGGTCGCTCGCCAAAGCGGGTTACCATTCACAAGACCACGGAGTTCAGGTTCCACGTGGAGCCTGTCTACAACTTGGCGGACGGGATGTGCTCCTTTGGACGCAAGGTAATTGTCCACAGGTAGCGGGCGGTAAGAACTACTACAAAGAGGGCAAGGGCATTCCATCTCCACTCTGGCTGAAGCGATTTGCTGGGCATGGAGGTTGGGAACGGAGTTGCGACGAGATATTGGGCCTTACGAAGATGAACTGGAACAATGACGGCCTTTATGACCGCTTGCCAGTAACCATGGGCTATGCGAGCATCTTGGCCCGGACGGTGAAACGAATGTCAAAACTCAGCCCCGCCCGGTCGGTCATCTTGGTCGGATACAACCCGTCCGTGGCGTAGGACCAAATGGTATCGCCGTCACTACCCGAATGCGCCTTACTGAGCCGTCCCTTGCTCGTGTAGGTCATCGTCACGTGGTCAATGGTTCCAGGCCGCTGGGTCTTGGTCAGGTCGCGATTGCCGACGTAATTATAGGTGTAGCGGTCGTACTTCGTGGTGTCCTTAATAACTAGGGACAGTCACCGTTTATTTTGACTTCTTTCTTGCGGACTTTCGCCCGCCTTTCTGCCGCCCAATCGGCAAGGCCCCAACGCGCCGATGTTTGAGCTCCCTCAAAGTAAATCCCCCCCACTTTTTGCGACGGTTTGCCGGCAACCCGCTTTCCCGGTCAACGATCACGATTTCCCAAACAAAGGCTGTGGACACGCTTCGAG
>JACQVH010000136.1 GCA_016209895.1 Candidatus Hydrogenedentota bacterium
AGGCCATCCTGGCCGTGCTGACCATTCTGGTCTGGCACTTCTATTTCACCATCTTCGCCCCGGACGCCTACCCGCTCAGTTGGACCTGGCTGACGGGCAAGATCAGCTCCAAGGAATTCAAAGAACATCATTCGCTCGAATACCGGCGTACGGTAGGACTGTCGGAGCTGACCGGGACTGACGAGGAAGAGGGAGAGGAATGAGATAGGAGACGGGTCAGTTGCCGTCCAGGACCGCGCGTACTTTGGCTGCGAGGTCGTTGAGGAGGAAGGGCTTTTGGAGGAACGGCGTATCAGGCCCCAGGAATCCGGTCTGAAACACGCTGTGGTCGGTGTAACCCGACATGAACAGTGTCTTGAAACCGGGGTGGATTTGTTGCAGTTGCTGAACGAGTTCGCTGCCGTTCATGCCAGGTAACACTAGATCGGTGAGGACCAGGTGAATCGGCCCGCCGTTCGCGTGACAACGCTGTAGCGCTTCGTTGCCGTTCGACGCGGCAATGGTCTTGTACCCATTTCGTTCGAGAAAGCGGCTGAGCAAGAGTCGTATAGACTCCTCATCCTCGACGATCAAAACGGTTTCGTTGCGGCCGGTCGTGCTCGGGAGCGAGACTTTCGGAGTTGGACGGGCTTCCAGGTCGGCTTCCACGGGCGGCAAATAAATCTTAAAGGTGGTGCCGCGGCCCGGCTCGCTGTACACCCAGATGTTTCCCTGGCTTTGCTTGACGATACCGTACACGGTGGATAATCCGAGTCCGGTGCCTTTGGAGAATTCCTTCGTAGTGAAAAACGGTTCGAAAATGCGCGCCTGGGTCGTGGCATCCATCCCGCATCCGGTGTCGCTGACGACGAGCATAACGGCGGGACCGGCCTGACTACTGGGATGAGTGCGGATATAGGCCTCATCTAACTCGACGTTGCCCGTCTCGATGGTCAGTCGGCCGCCGGTGGGCATGGCGTCCCGCGCGTTTACGACTAGATTCATGATCACCTGTTCGAGTTGGCCGGGGTCGGCTTTGACACGACACAGTCCTGGCGCCAATACGGCTTGGAATTCAATGTCCTCCCCGATCAACCGTCGTATCATCTTTTCCATGCCCTGCACGACGCCGTTTAAGTCGAGGACTTTCGGCTGGAGGACTTGGCGGCGGCTGAAGGCCAGCAGTTGCCGGGTCAGACTGGCGGCGCGTTCCGTGGCGCGCTGGATTTCTTCCAGGGACTGGCGCGCAGCGGGATGCGTCGAGTAGTCTTCGAGCAACGAGCCACTGAGGTTCATAATCACCGTGAGGATATTGTTGAAGTCGTGGGCTACGCCGCCGGCCAGTCGCCCCACCGCTTCGAGTCGCTGTGCCTGATAAAACTGCCCTTCGAGCATACGGTATTCGGTGATGTCGCGACCGGCGGCGACGACGGCAACGGGCTGGTCGTGCTCGTCGGTCAAGCGGTAAGCGTTCCAGAGCAAGTAGTGTTCGGTGCCGTCGCGCCCCCGAATCACGCGCTCATAGCCTCGAACGATTTCCCCCGAAAGGATTCGTTTCCCGATCGCATTGAATTCCGGCTGTCGGTCCTGGGCAAACAACTTCGCGTAGCGCTTGCCCAGCACATCGTCCCGCGACCAGCCGTACGCGCGTTCCGCTTCGCGGTTCCATTCGACGATGCGGCCTTCACAATCGAACACAACAATGATGCTGGGCACGGTTTCCACGAGCGTGCGGTAACGTTCCTCACTTCGGGCCAGACGGTCTTCGGACTCCTTGCGGCGAGTCACGTCTTTCATGATGCCGATGAAATGGGTAAGGTCGCTGTTCGCGCTCACCACCGGGGAGATGGTCAATTCTTCGTAGTAAAGTTCTCCATTCTTGCGGCGATTGATCAATTCTCCATGCCAGACTTCGCCGGAAAGTATGGTGGTCCAAAGTTGTTGGTAGAAAGCCGCATCGTGGTGCCCAGATCGCAAGATACGCGGCGTCTGGCCGGTCACCTCTTCCAGGGTGTAGCCGGTGTGCACCGTAAACGCGGGGTTAATCCAGACGATCCGTCCGTCGCGGTCCGTGATGATGACGGCATTGGCGGCGGATCGCAGCGCGGTATCCTGAATCAGGAGTCGCTCTTGGGCGTGCCGGCTTTCGGTCGTGTCCAGCGCGAGCACGACATACTGGGTTATCCCGCCGGTGTCGTCTCGCATCGGATAAATCGTGTGCTGGAGCATGAGGGAATTTCCTGAAGGCTGACGCCGCGGAACCAAGACAGTGCCCGGACGGCCGCTGCGCAGAATCTCGTCCACGTCGGGGGACCTGCCGGATTGGGCGCCGACCTTTTTCAGGAATGCTTCTGAATAAGTTTCGCCGACTACTTCGCCGAAGAGCTCCTTTGCGCGTGGATTGGCCCAGAGAACGGTTTTGGCCTTATCCAAGAGGAGAATACCTTCGGGGAGACCTTCGGCGAGTCGATCGCGGAAGGCGATGGCATCCTTCAACCGTCGTTCCGACTCGCGATTGAAGACTTGGAGCAGACCGATGATCGAGGCGATGGTCGCCGTCGCACATACGTTTCGGAAGAATTGCAGCGGGATACCGACCGTCTCGTAAAAGGATTCTGAATTGAGCCAATTGGCGGGGAAGAACTCGGCAGGCGGTCGGATCACTCCGGAAAACATCGCCCAGAGTAACAACGAGACGCCGGCCGCGTAGCACCATTTGTGAGCACGGAAATCTTCGAGCGGCGGAGTCTCGGACCGCGCGTAAAGCAGCAACCCGAACCCGGCCATGAGTCCGCCGGGGAATCGAATGAAATAGCCGACCAGCACGTCGAACGTGCGCGGTCGATCGGCGGCCCAGGCCGTTCCCAGACCCACCGCAGCCAGCGCCAGCAGGAGGGCAAATACTGGCACCTTCTTCCGGCTGAGGGCCAAGGTGCGACGGCCAAACTCGAACATAAAGAGGTACGCAAGATAGAGCGGGACGAGTCGCTGCCATGCCAATGCCGACCTCGGCCCCAGGACGCCGGCGAAATCTGCGCAGGCGTGCAGGTAGGCGTATATGACCAACCACCAGAAGATGCGAGCGATTCGGAACTCCGTGTGGCGTTTGGGCTGCATGGCCACGGCTGTGCCGAGGAGCACAAATGCCAAACCGTGCACGGTTCGGACTACGTCGGGGTTCTGGTCGAGCCAGTGTCGGATAAGTTCCATCCTAATAGTTCTCGCGTTCTCCGCACACCCCGACCGTTGCGCATGGTAACTGGTCTAGGTCGGCCCCCGGACGCGCTCCCCAGCGTTACGCAGTGTTGTCCGCTTATTGCTTCGTATAGATGTCCACGAGTTGCATCCGCACCGCCAGGATGCGGTCTGCGATCACCGTCGCGCATTTTTTAAACAACTCGTAACCCAGGTCGGAATCCTTTTCACAGGCCTCGCGTACGTGCGCGGCCTGGAGCGCGATCGCTTGGGTAGGGGCGACGGCCCGCGCATCAAATGACCACCGGTAGGGCGGGACGACCCACGACCAACCGACCACGCCGCCATCCTCGATGGTCTGGATGATGATCGGACCGCGGCGCTGGTCGAAGACTTCGAGGTCCACTTGGCCTCGAATTACCAGAAAACACGTTTGGGCCGGCTCGCCGACTCGGAAAAGCGATTCGTGCTCGTCGAATGACGCCTCGGTGGCTGATTGGGCCAATCGGGAGATGTGTTCACCGGCCATTCCCGCTAAGAAGGGGTGTGCGGCCAGTAGCGCGCTCACGTCCTCCATCGTGTACTCCTTTTCTTGCCGCGGTGGCGCGGAGCATCCCGGCGAATGGGTCCCGCTAAGGTATCAACATCCCGAAGCGACTCGGCGGACTCACCAGTGTCGCGTTGACCACGTTGCCCCTTTCCAGGGTTCCGGGTGCCGCCGGTATCTTCAGTATAGCATTCACTCCCGCCAGCGACGAGAGCGACGGGAACGGTTCGAGCAGCGGGGTGGCCCGAAAAATCTCGTTGACCAATTGAACACGGGCCCACAGATAGGCGTCTAACTCCGGATGCCGCGGCACGGCCGATTCCAGACGGACCTTGGTTTCCCCATTATTCGGCCATTCGTGGCCCTGCATCTTGAGCAAGGCCGGCCGCACAAACAATTCGAAATTGAGCAATACGGACGCCAAACCGCCCGCCAGAAGAAAGATCAGGTCGTTCCGGGTCATCGCAAACCCGGTGAGTTCATTGTGGAAGGCGGTGGTCTTGGCGAAATCCGCCGTGCCGCGTAATTGCCGGCCAACGTCGGCAAAGTGGTCTACAATCGGCGACGTCGGATCGGTCAGGATCAGCGTGAGGTCCCGGGGGTCCTGCTCGATGAGTGTTCGGGTGACGCTGGACTGATCGTCGCACGTTACCACCGAATCCACAACGGCGTTGCAGGCATTGACTTCCGAGGTGATTGCAAATATGACACTTTCGCAGACCGGGTCCTCGCGGCCATGCGGACATGCGACCAGCAGCGTTACGCGCGGCCGGCAAAACACGCGCACGGTGGCGCATCCCAGCGCCGCCAGCACGCCCACGGTCAGCGGAGAAACGATACTGCCGGCCTCCAGCGCTTTATCGCCGCGGTGAGCCACCCGTATGCCACGGTTTTGCCCATTGGGGCCGTTTCCCACGGACGCCGTCACCCCGGATACGCTGCGGGCCGACGAGACGAGCGCCGATTCGCGAGCCGCCGCCAGCCATTCCGGAACGAGCACGTCGTGGCCAGCCCAGATGCCTTCGCTCAGCGTCCGACCCAACGCGTCGAGGATAGGTACCGCTTCATCCTCCAATCGTCGCGCAGACATGCGGACACGGGATTGGAGCGCGTCCACCGTACCGAGTGCCGAGATTGGAATCATGAGGTCTGGCCCTTTGCCAACACTTACCCACTGGTTTGGCGAGCAACACACGTGCCAAAGCCGGGCCGACGGCGCAGGGTTCGTAAAAACGCTGTCCTGTCAAAGACTTACGGGTTAAATTCGGCCTTTGGGCTGTGAAAAAGGTGATTTTGTTGGTCCACCAGGGAATATACTTCGCGGATGCACGTTCACGAAGTTGCGGCAGACCGCAATGCGCCTGCCCGGCGGTTTCTTCTTTCCGACTTGTCGGACCCGTCGGACCCGTCGGGCAGGTGGGATGGGGGTTGCCGCTCGGCGGCCAGGAATTGTATGAGCGAAGAATCCCGTGTATACTTGATTCCGAGTATTCCCAGCCGTTTACACATCTGATTTCACCAGCACTGGGAGCTGCTATCTAATAAGGAGCAAACGTTGATTCCCTGGATGGCGGCTTGCGCCGCGATATGTTTTGCCTTGGCGGTGGTTTGCATCGTGTTGCTGCTGACGCGGCAACGGGAGCGGCGTGCCTTCCGGCGAGTTCATCAAGAGAATCGCGAACTTGCGGCCGCGTTGGACAAGATTCGGGAGCTGACCCGGCAGGCCGAGGATTCCCACAGTTTCGCGGTCCGTTATCACAATCCCCATTTGGTGCGATGTTGGGAAGAACGGAACTGTCCCCATACGGAGTGCTCCGCCCGCGAGTCGTCGGACCTGCGATGTTGGCAAGTCGCCGACAGCCTCTGCCATGATTCGGACGCGCGCACCCTGTATCAGCGCATGGCGAATTGTGAGCATTGCGTGGTCTACTTGCGGAGCCAGCCGAATACGGTTGCCCGCTTGGCCGAGCAGTTCAACGATATGATGGTGATGCTGCAAAAGGAAGCAGAGCAGGCGAGCAACTCGCGCCGCCACCTGCAACAGGCGGACAAGCTGGCGGCTATCGGCGAGTTGGCGGCCGGCGTGGCGCATGAGATCAATAATCCACTTGACGGAATCCTCAGTTGTATCACGCGTCTCGAGCGCGACCCCGCCAATCTGGCGCAGAACATGCACTATCTACATCTGATTCGCGACGGACTCAAGCGCATGGGTACGGTGGTGCAGCGGCTGCTGGAATACGCGCAGAAACATGACCTCCGGCTTCAACCTACCGATATCTGCAAAGCGATCGAGGATGTCATCGCCTTGGTGGAGACCTCCGCGCGGCATGGGGCGGTGGAAATCGAAGTGGATTTCCAGGAAGTCCCTTGCCTGGTCCAGGGAGACCGCTACTATCTGGCCCAAGGTTTGCTGAATTTAGCCTTGAATGCTATTGCGGCCATGCCCAACGGGGGCAAGCTGACGTTTCGCGCTTCGCGGTTCATTCCGCGCGAAGATGGCGAACCTTATGTCCAGATCGAGATTGAAGACACCGGCATCGGCGTCGAGCCGAACCATCTGGACAAAATCTTCGAACCGTTCTTCACGACCAAAGAGCCGGGTAAAGGCACCGGGCTCGGACTGCCGATTACGCGCAGCATTGTGGAAGAACATCAGGGGGGAATCAGCGTCCGCTCCGTTCCCGGCGACGGCACGGTGATGACGGTGTGGCTGCCCTGTGCGGAGGGCGCGCCGGCCGAGATCGTCCAGGAGGCCACGGCCGGCTGAAATGAGAATCCTCGTGGTAGACGATGAGGAGATCAAGCGCACCGCCCTGTGCGACGACCTCCAAGAGGCCGGTTACGACGTAAAGGCCGTGCCCCGCGCCGCGGACGGACTACGCCTGCTGGGGGCCGAGCCTTTCGACGTGGTCGTGACCGACTTGCGAATGCCGGGCATGGATGGCATCACCTTTCTCGCGCAAGTGAAGGAGAAATGGCCCGACACCGAGGTCGTGATGATGACGGCCTTTGCCACGGTCAACAACGCTGTTCAGGCCATGAAACTGGGGGCCTTCGACTACATCACCAAGCCGTTCGAAAGCGCCGAATTGGTGCTCGTGCTCGAACGGATCGAGAAGATTCGATCGCTTACTCGCGAGAATCGCGACCTGAAAGACGAGCTGGCGAACGTCACGGGTTACCGGGAGATCATCGGGCAAAGCGCCGCGATGCGGGAGACGTTGGAGGCGCTCAAACTCGCTATTACCTCGGACGTGTCGGTCCTCTTATGGGGTGAGACCGGTACCGGCAAGGAACTCTTCGCGCGCACCATTCACAAATATGGGCCGCGGAGCCAGGGGCCATTCCTCGGGGTAAGCTGCGCAACCCTGTCGTCACAGATTATGGAAAGTGAATTGTTCGGGCACGTCAAAGGCGCGTTTACCGGGGCGATCGAGAACAAGCCGGGCCGGTTTGAGCTGGCCCACAACGGAACGTTGTTCCTGGATGAGATTGACGACGTCCCCCTCGAGATGCAAGTGAAACTGCTGCGGGTCCTCGAGGGGTTGCCCTTTGAACGCGTCGGCGGCATCGAGTCTGTTCGGACGAACGCCCGTTTCGTGGCCGCGACCAAAGTAGACTTGCGCGAAAAGGTGAAGGCCGGCACCTTTCGCGAAGACTTGTACTACCGACTTAGCGTCCTGCCGGTTCGGATTCCCCCCTTGCGCCAACGACGCGAAGACATCCCGCTCCTGATCAACTACTTCCTCAAGTTGTATTGCGGCTCATCCGCTCCGCCCGAAGTTGACGAGTCCGCGATGGCGGTATTCTGGGATTACGAATGGCCCGGGAACGTTCGCGAACTCCAAAACGTGGTGCGGAGGGTGCTCCTGAGCGCGAATGACCGGGAGACTGTGACGAAGCGCGATCTTCCCGTGGATTTCCGCGTCGCTGCCATGCAAGGTCCGCGCGGGGAAACGTCGGTCCAGCCTCGTTCGTTTCGGGAAGCCGTCGAGTCACAGGAGCGCAATCTATTGCTCAAGGCCTTGGAAGACTCTGACGGCAACCAAAGCAAAGCCGCCGCCACGCTGGACATGAAACTCTCCACTTTCCGCGACAAGCTCGCCAAGTACGATATCCACGTTCATTCCGGCCGCCGCAGCGAGCCGGACGAGGCTGACCGCTAACTTTAGGGAGCGCGAATGAGGCACTACGGAGTACGCGGAGTGCGGGGTGGAGGCGGGAACGACGATCACGATTTGGAAGTCGGGGCTCCGTAGGAGGTTGGGGTTGCGCGACGCGCTTGAGGGTCGCTCACGGGATTTCCCACGTGTGGGGATTTTGCAGGAAATGCTGTAGCAGATGGATAATTTTTCTCTTGACAAGCCGAAGAGTTCGGTCTATAAAGAAGGTCACCCTGGAGTTTTGGGGCGGGAAAACGGTAGTTTCCCGAAGATACTCGAAGCGTGTCTACAGCCTTTACTTGGGAAGTCCTGATCGTTGACCGGGAAAACGGGTTGCCGGCAAACCGTCGCAAAAAGTGGGGGGATTTACTTTGAGGGAGTTCAAACATCGGG
>JACQVH010000141.1 GCA_016209895.1 Candidatus Hydrogenedentota bacterium
AACAGTTCGCCCCAGCCTGCCTCGGTCATCTCCTGCGCCTCGTCCACCAGTTGCCAATCCACGTGCAGACCCTGGAAATTGATCCCGCGCGGTCCCGCGATGCGGCCCCACAACACGAACCCGTTCCGGAACCGCGCGTACCACGACGGCGACCGCTTCAACTCGACCAAATTCTCCCGCAACGCCGGCGTGGTGAGGAAACGACGCGCCACGCGGTTCATGAGCGGGAACAAGTGGTTCTCGCACTGGGTCGCGATCAGCATCTCGGTCCGCGGCCGCACCAACGACGCCCAGGCGGCGATGATCTCGATCTCGGAGGTCTTCCCGACGTCGCGCCCGTCGCAATGGACCTTGCGTTTGGCAAACGATTCCAGCGACTCCGCCTGATACGCGCGCGGCGTCCACGGGTTGCCGTTCCGGTCGCGGAAATGCGCCGCGGCAAACGCCGTGCGACGGTTCCAGAACAGCCACTCGTCCATCTCGCTATTCGGCAAATTCCGCCGCTTCCTGGCCAATTTCAACTTCTCCAAATTAATCCGCATCCTATTCTCCGTGTCGGTCCACGCCGGTCCGTGTTCGTCCGCGTCTGTCCGTGCCTGTCCGTGCCTGTCCGTGCCTGTCCGTGTCGGTCCGTGTTCGTCCGTGTCGGTCCGATTCGTTCATCCGGTCCATCCGGTCCATAGGGTCCATAAGGTCCATACCGTCCACCTCACTCCCCCTCATGTCACCGCCATTTGTCCTTCGTCCTTTGTCCTTTGTCCTTCCTCCGGCTCCAGCACCTCCTCCAACAACCCGTCCGTCGAATCCAACAACGCCTGCACCCGCTCCGCCACAGTCGCTGCCGGTTTCCTCGCTTTCCGCCCGCACAACTCCGCCAACTCCTGCAGACTCCGCCGCAATCGTTCCCACGTCTTCGCCCGAGCCTCGGCGATCGGATGCGCCGCGCTCAGCCGACCCGCCGTCGCCCCGTCTTCACCGCCCTTCGGCTTCATCACCACGCCGTCGTCCAACAACGCATCCTCCAGACGCCGAATCAGCAAAAACGCGCTCAAGATTTCCCGCACCCGCAGCGCCAGCGGCTGCGACAATTCCATCTCGCAATCCACCAGCAACTTCCGAATCTCCCGATAAATGTATCGTCCCAGCAACACGTCCTCCCGCGGCACGCTCTTCACCTCCTCCGACCGAAACCGCGGCGCCAACAACTCCGGAGGACACGCCGTCCTCCCAAACCGCTCAAACTGCCTCCGACCAACTTTCATCGCCAAATCCTCCATCAACCATCACGTCACAATTTCTCAATTCCCCGTCCCCATTCGCCGCTTATTCCTCGTCCGCCATTCATCCTTCATGCTTCATCCTTCACACTTCATCCTTCCCAAAACTCCCCCTATATATATAGTCCCAGCCGTTGCACTGCCACTTTGGCTTAACTAATTACAGCACAAGAGCTTATGCCCAAATTCACAAAACGAGATTATCAGACACTGTATCCGCCCAAATGTCCCCCATTCTCACCTCTACTGCCCCGCCCGACCATGTCCCACAAAGACTTAGCTCTGCGCCAACGAGCCAGCTCCCCACTTTTCACCCACTTTGGAGTGCGGGAGCTTGCTCCCGCTTTATCCAAGCCAGCTTGCTGGCGACCCGCGCGAACGCCCCCCAATGCACAACGTGGCACTTTCCGGGCGAACACACCGACTAGCTCGCCGCATCAACAATGCCCTCAAAGCTCGGTACTCGACACTCGCCAACCTACCGGTGCGGACTGGCTCAGCGAATAATCTTCAGGTTTTTCAGTCCGGCGGGGGGCGTGAGATACCCGCACTGAATTCCCGTAAGGTGCAGCGAATGCAACCGGGCCAGTCCGGCGAGGGGCGTGAGGTCCGCGACCTGCGTTCGCTGAAGGTCCAGCGACTGCAACTGGGCCAGTCCGGCGAGGGGCGTGAGATCCGCGACCGGAGTTCCCCCAAGGTCCAGCGACTGCAACTGGGCCAGTCCGGCGAGGGGCGTGAGATCCGCGACCGGAGTTCCCCCAAGG
>JACQVH010000138.1 GCA_016209895.1 Candidatus Hydrogenedentota bacterium
GATTCAGGTAGCAGCCGAGAATTAGAAGACGACATTCGAGGGCCAGGGCGCTATCGGGGTGGCATTGGATAAGGGCGCGATACACTTGGTGGGCGCGGTCACATTCGCCGCGTCCGCACAGCGCCTGCGCGCGGTGGAACAGATCAGCGCATTCGGGGTTGCGGAGTTCTTCGGCGAGTTTGGCCTGATACGTTACGGGTGCGCGCGCGGACGGTGGTTGTGCCGCAGACAAACTGCTCTCCCCCCGCACCCCCATGGCCCCGATGATCACGAAAGCGAGCGCTACACGTGTAATAGTTGTAAGCGTCTTCATTCCCCGCCTCGAGCTTAAAGAAGACTACCGTACAAGGCCGAACGACTTCGGATATTGCTAGTGTATACCGCAAACATCAGAAAGTCAAGAAGAAAACGCGCAGCATTACCAAACAATAATTACAATTACGACTTAGATTGTCGGGAATCATGGAGGTGCGGTGCGAAGTGTCCCGCGCGACGCGGGATGCAAAGTGCAAGGTGCAAAGGCAAGGTGCACGGTGTAAGGTTCGATTCAGTAGCCTGCGGTTTATGTGCTGATTCGGAGAAAGCGCGAAAGGCTGGCCGGGATATTCGTCCGGAAGACGCTACGCGGCGTGTTTTGGAACAACCGAGGTCGGGGATTGGTGAAGGGCCCGCAGAGTCAGGAAGCAGCTTCCGTTTCGATGCGGTGGTAGCCGGCGGGGCTAGAACCCTATCTATTGGTATGGGATAGTGCTCAGCAACATAGTGGCACGGTTGATAATTAAGCACTCATTTCTGATAAAGAGTCGGACACAAGCTGGGCTGATTGCGACGTTAGAGGCCCAGCTTTCTTGCATCTAACGTGGCTGTTACCAATAGTTTACGATCTCGAGCCGGATTTGGCACAAGTCCTGCATTTCTCCCACCGTGCTTGGGACAGAATTTCTGGTAGTCACCGAATTCGCGGATGAGTGTTAGCAGACGCTCAAACGACCCCAAGCCTAAGAGCAGGAAATAAACCTGAGGCTGCATAAGTTTAGACCTTTGCTTGGAGCAAGCAGAGGCGAAGGAGGGTCACCGACGATGAAAATAAAGTGGTTGTTAACGATGGTAGCGATTCTTGCCTTGGCAGGCAGCACCGCCATGGCAACTCCGGCGGAACCGTGGAATCCGCTGGACCCGAATGATGAATTGAACCTGTATGAGATTTACAACGTCTTGTACGGGACGGCGTTTACGTCAAATACGGATCTCGACCCGTTCTTTATTTCGGGGAACTGGTTCGTTATTAATGACGGTTCGCCGATTCAGCTTGCGGCCGAGGCGCGATATGCGGGCGCGGTCCAGCACTTCGGCTGGTACGAGCCTTCCATTTCTGGTGGCGGGCCGACCACGTTGCACCCGCTGTTCGCGGTTTCCACGACCGGACTGTTGGGCGGGTCGCCGGCTGCGGTGATTAGCCCGGTGGGTGATTTCGGATTCTACGACAACGCCGTCGGCGCCCTGAATAACACATGGTATTCGGAGGCTGCGGGAAATGGCGGAGATGAGCACATCCTGCTCTACGCGACGCCGAACCCCGGCACGTATCTATTAGCGATTGAAGACAAGCCGTTCAACGTAGCCGACCAAGATCATAATGACCTTGTGGTCGAACTGCAATGGATTATCCCTGAACCATCTTCCTTCTTGCTCTTAGGAATGGGTCTGGCTGGAGTGCTTGCCAGAAAGAAACTGCGCAGCGTATTCTAAGCACGCGTGGTGGGGCAACAAAGGCCCCAAGAGGAATTGAGGCCGAGGTCATACCGAAGGCGGTATGACCTCGGCCTCCGTACTTTAGGGTAACCACCGGGACTCCAGCCAACGGAGGCGAGCAACATCTCTTTTTATATACGGCACACCGCTTCTGGATACGTTTTTGTTGGCTTGGGAAGACCCCCCTTCGGTCACAGCGATTTCGACTACAATTACCTCGTTGTTCAGGCGACGACTCGTCCCCCGGGAGGTACCGCTCGCCAGCCCAAGTTCGAACCGTTCAATGGCCGAGTCATTCCAGGGCCAGCCAACGTTTCATTGCTAGGACTTGGGGTGCTGGCCACTTTTTGTCACCGTCTCTCCAGCAAGCGTTAGCAACAGCCCTCCCGATCCATCTCATTGTCAAAGGTGACAACTTAATAGTCACTAATGACAGCCTTATAGTCGGGCTGACCACCGCCTATATCGGCTGAATCGTGGGTAATCCATGTATAAGCGCCCGCACTACAAGTAGTTGCGTTCACCACCTCGTCCTTGGCACCAAAGATGCTCATCTGCGTACCGTAAGTGCAGTGCTGAACGTTCTCCGGCTTGGCAGGGCGTGAGCAACGGACTTGCGGCGGGGGCCAATCCGAAGACATTCATAGGAAGGTACGCGTGGAGTGCGAGTTTTGAAGTTTACTGCAAGAGCGGTTGCGGTAGTGGCTGCATTGATATTGCCGGGGTCGGCTTTCGCCACGACGACCCCGGCAGAACCTTGGAACCCTGCCAGTCCTTGGGATGAGATGAACCTGTACGAGGTCTACAACGTCCTGTACGGGACCTCGTACACGAACAACTCCGCACTGGATGCGCTGCAAGTGTTGCCAGGCGAAGTCTTCGACGGAGACGTAGCTTCGCTTTCGGTAGAAGCCCGGTACGCTGCGTTTTGGCAATCGTTTGGGTGGTATGATGCGGCGGGAAGCGGTGGAACTGAACACATCCTCTTTACGGTTCCCGACGCCGACCTAGGTCTGATTGGCGGCGCGGGGTATTCGGCCAACATCACGCCGGGAGGAGCCTTTGGTTTTTTTGATCGCGTGGGGATGACCGGGCACTCGTTCGTGCTCACGTGGTATTCCGAAGACGGGCTGAATGGCGGTGATGACCACCTCGTGGTCTATGGTACGCCGTATGATTATACGTACATGCTGGCGTGGGAGGATGTGCCGCTGGGGTTGAGCGACCTGGATTACAACGATCTGGTGGTCGAGATCGTGCTCCAACCTCGAGACATCGTCCCGGAGCCGGCCTCTTTTCTGTTGCTGGGTCTGGGTTTGGCGGGCCTTATCGTGCGGCGCGTATACCGACTGTCATAGCCCTCCTCACGTTGCCGCTTATGGAAGGGAGTGGGCCGAGATTCTCCCGAGTCTCGGCCCGCTGGCTTTTTTTGGGAATTGCGATTCGAAGAAGACCGTGGCTTGTCTCGCCTTGGCGGGATTAGGCAAGGAATAGCGCCCTACTCGCCGATCGTGTCCACCCGCTAGTATTTTCCCCTCGGCTGAAGTATCCTCTTGGGCGGAGATTGGCTTCGGTGGAGTATGTTTGCATTTCTTAGAGGAACTGTCGCGCGCAAGGGGGTCGAGCATATCGAGTTGGATGTGGGGGGCGTTGGCTATGAGGTCTGGGTGCCGGACGGCGTCCACCGCCGATTGCTGATTGACGCGCCGGTCACCTTGCTGACCCACTGTCACATCCGCGAGGACGCGTTTCAGATTTTCGGATTCCTGCGCGAAGAGGAAAAGGCCCTGTTCAAGATGCTGTTGAGCATATCCGGCGTTGGGCCGAAAGTGGCGCTGGCGGTCCTATCAGCGTTGAGCGTCGCGGAGTTCGCGCGCGCCATCCATGAGAACGACGTGACGGCCCTGACGCGGGCCAACGGCGTGGGGAAGAAACTGGGGCAGCGCATCATTCTCGAAATAAAGACGAAGCTGGGGCAAGACGCGGAACTCGGCGCCATACTTGGGGAAAAGGACGCGGAGGTCACCGCCGAACGTGACGACGTGATGGCGGCGTTGTGTTCCCTGGGTTGCACACTCGGTGAAGCCAAGAAGGCCGCCGCGCACGCCCGCAAGCAACTTGGCGACGAGGCCGCGGATGAAGAGTTGGTGAAGGCGGCGCTGCGCAGCTTGGCGAAGGTCTGACACCATGACGGACGACGCCATTCTGAATCCTGGTCGCTTGGGAGACGACCAGTACTTCGAAGAGCAAATCCGGCCGCAACGCCTCGATGAGTTTCCAGGTCAGGAGGCGATCAAGGAGAAGCTGCGTATTGCGGTCCAGGCCGCCAAACTGCGCCGAGAGCCGCTCGATCACTTGCTGTTGTGCGGGCCGCCCGGACTCGGCAAGACCACGCTGGCGCGTATCGTCGCCAACGAGATGGGCGTGGATATCAAGGCCACCTCCGGTCCTGTCGTCGAGCGGCAGGCGGACCTGACGGCGGTGCTAACTACTCTTGAGGAACTCGATGTCTTGTTCATTGACGAAGTCCACCGGCTGAACCACGCCGTCGAGGAGACGCTCTACTCCGCAATGGAGGATTTTGAGGTGGACATCATGCTGGGCAAAGGGCCGACGGCGCGTTCGATGAAGATTGGACTGAAGCCATTCACGCTGATCGGCGCCACGACGCGAGTCGGGCTGCTCACGCCGCCGCTGCGCGCCCGTTTCGGCGACACTTGCCGGTTCGAGTTTTACAGCCCGCAGGAATTGGAGACCATCGTGCTCCGCTCGGCGCGCATCTTCGGTGTTCCGGTCGAGCGCGACGGCGCGCTCGAGATTGCTTCTCGCTCACGCGGGACGGCGCGCATTGCCAACCGGCTCCTGCGACGGGTGCGTGACTATGCTCAAGTCAAAGGGAACGGTACGGTCACCAAGGAAATCGCCGACGCCGCCCTGCGACTGCTGCGGATTGACGAACTCGGCCTGGATGACATGGACCGCAGCATCATGCGGACCGTCCTCGAGAAATTCAGCGGCGGTCCGGTCGGGCTCAGTTCACTGGCCGTGGCCGTCGGTGAAGATTCCCAGACCCTCGAGGAAGTCCACGAGCCTTACCTCATCCAAATCGGTTTCCTGAAGCGCACCCCGCAAGGTCGCGTCGCGACTCAACTGGCCTATAAACATTTCGGACTAGAGCCGCCGGCGCCCGGTCAGGGGAGGCTGCTCTGACGAGGTCAACCCGACGAGCCGGACAGCATAAGCCAATATCGCTCAAAGAAGTGTGATCCGTGCCGCGTAAGATAAGAGACTTAATCAGAGATCTGGAGAACGCAGGCTTCGTGGTGAGAGGTGGTAAGGGAGGCCACAGGAAATACGTTCACTCTAGCGTGGAAAAACCAGTTATCGTCTCCGGCAATTTGGGTGGCGATGCTCTTGACTATCAGCAGAAAGCAGTAAAGATCGCGATTGAGGAGTCGAGGAGATGAAAGAGAGCGCGCGATACGTCAAAATCGTCGAATGGTCGGATGCTGACCAGTGTTACGTGGGCAGTTGTCCCGGGCTGTTCTACGGCGGTTGCCACGGAAACGACGAACAGCGAGTTTTTGCAAAGCTCTGCGAGATCGTTGATGAGACAATCGAGTTGTACTTGGAAGAAGGAAGACCACTGCCGCCTCCGACGAGCGGTAGAGACTACGCAAATCAGATGGCTGCGACAGCGTAGCCAGAAGGCCCCTATGCACTATAGAGCGAATTTGGCATGGAAGATCAATAGATTGTTATGCCCATACATGATGGCGACCAACTGGCGAAATTCTCCTTGGCCGTTCGTGAATCGAGTCTGAAACGGCTTCGGTCTGTTCCGGAAGGTTTTGAGAATTGGCGACCGAGTCTGAATGCCATGAGTTTCGCTGATCTTGCTCACGAACTTGCATCCGCTGATCAGTGGTTAATCCGGAACGTGGGGCGCTCCGTGCTGACCAAGACCGAGGGACGCTGTGGTCAGGCCGGTACGGTCACGCGGACGGAGTATGTGGGGCTGCTCGATGAACTTGAGGCACTGGGCAAGCAACGGGCACAACTGCTCGCTGGCCTCACGGACCAAGCCCTGGAACGGCGGCTCTTCGATGAACGATTCGGGGAAACGACGGTCTGGTGGATCATCGTCCGGGGCAATCTCGATCATGAAGCCCACCACCGGGGACAGGTCGCGACCTATCTCAGAATAATCTCCGATACCCCCAATTCCACTACCTGAGCTGCGGCTAAGCGGCGCTTAGGGAACGTATCACCGTGATGTCTTGGAGCAACCTGTCCCAAGTAAGTGCCTGCGACTTGGGAACAAATCCGCGGGAAAGGGGATAAATTGATTGAGAATATGGTAAAATAGGAAAAGATTGCGGAGGAGTGCATGGTCTCCATCGGGGATAAAGTTATGGGTCAGGGTTCCAACGAGCATCGGCGACACTCGCGGCGGCGGGTTCTGGTAGGTGGTTGGCTGCATTTCCGCGGTGACGACGAACATCGGGACGTAGCGACGGTAGACTTGGGTCGGGACGGTGCGCGGTTCGACACGGTCCACGTGGCCCGCCTTTCCGAACCGGTCGTACTGCGCCTCCGGCTCGATCCCGCGACGGCACCGCTCGAATGCAAGGGAAAGGTGTGCTGGACACAGCGTCTGGCGGGGGGCGTGAATCGGATCGGCGTACACTTTCTGGATTTGTCCGACGAAGAGCGTGACCAACTGGACCGATTCCTGGCGCGGGGTGGTAGCGATTCGCACCGCGAGTCGTCAAAGCACAACTAATCAGCCGCGGGGTATCAGGCCTCGGACCGGAGCTTGCCTTCCTCGAGGAGGATGAATCGGATAATATCCCGCCGGCTGATGATGCCCGCCAATTTGCCGTCCGTCGTGATCGGGACGCGGCGGAAATGGTGTGTTTGCAAACATTCCGCAATAGCCGTCAGGTCGGTATCCTCTTGGAAGCTAACCACGTCGCGCGTCATATAATCTTCAACGAACCGGCGCGAGGACGGCCTTTCCCGCAGCAGTTGTAACACGTCTTTTTCGGTCAGAATACCGACCAACTTGAGGTCGGCGTCAACGACGGGCAGTCCGCTGATCCCGCGCTCGACGAGAATCCGGACGGCATCGTAAATGGGGGTCCGGGTTTCGACCGCCAGTGTATCTTGGGTCATGATCTGCTGGGCGGTCACATGTTTCAGATTGATTCTTTTCACCGACGATTATCCTGGGTATTGGCGGAGGGCGGGGGACTCGAACCCCCAAGCCCGAAGGCGCCGGTTTTCAAGACCGGTGGATTGCCAATTATCCTAGCCCTCCCGACGGTTTGTAAGTGGATGCCAACTACATCCGGTACACATTGTACCGGTTCAGAGGCGGCGAATCCAAAACCGAGGGGCGTATGCTCAGGCTGCCTGAGATGTCCTATTGAACCTATAGGACGTATCGGACCGATTCGACCTAGAAACGGCGGTAGGAAACAGAAGACAGGAGTCAGAATGAGAACGGGATACGAAAGCAGCACTCTTCACCGTTTGGCTGAATCAGCACGTCGCTTTTTAGGGAGCTTAACCCATGCCCTCGCAACATTCCGACTTTCGTCTCCTGTCTGCTTTTTTCAGGTTCAATCTTCAGGACCTACTCACGTCATGTGTTGATAGTGGGTAGATTCTTTTGCCATTTGGCCCACGTGAGGGAACCGGCGAGGGCGGTACAGCCGAAGGAGAGGATACTGAGGATGAGGGGGATACCTTGAATGTGCAATAGGTCGTGGGTAAAAACTTTGAGCGCGCCAACGACGGCAACCAACAAGGCGGTGACCAGCACGGTACGGTCCATGAGTGCGAGACCGGTCAGCATCAGCGCCAAAGCGCCGAGGTTGATGACGATGGTCTGCCCGGCGCAGAACGCGCCCGACACCTCAATTGGCATGAGGGACAGCGTTGCGAATAGGGACAGTCGAAGCGCACCAAACATGTAAACCAAGGTGGCGAAAAAGAGCAACGCCGGCACCGGGAGCAACCAGTCCGCCCATTCGGCGGTTTCGGGAGACGGGGAAAGCGCCCGGCGCGCGATTTGGTAGTGGGCGAAGCACAATGCGGCGAGCAAGGCCGCCAACAGGGTGCGGGGCCAGAGTTCGGTGTCGCCGGCCGCGAAGACCATGGCGGCGACGACCCACATGCAGATTAGAACTTGACAACCGAGGGCGGCGAGCTTGACCGGAAGATTGCGCGGTGCGCCCGCCGGGAAGGCGCCGGCCAGCGCGACGACGGAGCACACGAGGAACGGCCAGATGCCCGGGGCGGCATCCGCCGCGGCCAAAGCGGTGAGCAGCACGCCCGCAATCAGAAAGGCGGTGGAAGATCGCACGCTGCCGGACCGCGACAAGGACCACCAGAACGCGATCATAAGCGCCACCACGCCTAGCGCTCCAATCAATCCCATGATTCTCTCGGAACCGGTCCACCACCCCATGGCTTGGCCGGCCGACGGATACGCCCAAGCCACTACTACCAGCGGAAGCAGACTCGAATACCACCCGGCCCTTCCGCGCAAGACCGCAACGAACGAAAAGAGACCATAGGTCAGGGCAAACGTCAGCAGGGCGGGCAGATACCACGCCATGGTTGATTGGATTGCGGCCGCATCCGCGGAGCGCAAGGCGCGGTCCAGGTTGGCGGTCCACAACGCCCAAAATAGCAGCGTCAGGATCGTAACGGGCCACGTAATCCATGCTGAATTGCCGGCGCGGAAATACAAAGCGGCGGCGACCAGGTTAGCGGCAAGCAGTAATCCGGCGAGCCAGGAAAAATGGGGCGTCGGAAATTCCAGGGCCAGCGCAGCGGCGGCGGCGCCGACCACGCCGAAGCAGGTGGGCGCGGACGCGGTGTAGCGCATCCCCAAGGCGCCCGTAATGGCCAGCATGGCGCCCAACAAGACATAAGCGGTGGACGGAGCCAGCAGCGCGAATCGCCGATGGCCTTCCAGAACCATCGCGGCAAGGAGAAGCGTTCCGCACACCGCGTACACGGCGGCCTGACGCTGCAGTTTCGCGTATCGGACAAAACCGTAGCCGATGAGACCCGCGGCGTACACCAAACCCAGAAGTAGTCCCCACTCGGGGTTGAAATATTGGTGGTCCACCAGTGTGCGCAGGATTAGCGCCGCGACAAGCAGGAAAGAAACGGCGGCGGCACTCGTGAGGAAAAACGGCGCGCCGAGCGCGGGGTTGTCAGCGTCGCTGCGATCGAGAGCGTACGACCCGATTTCCCCAGGCGTTCCGGTCGTGCGCGTACCATTGATGGCGGCAACTTGTGCGGCCACCGCGTCTACGCGTGAACTGAGAGCGCGCAATTGCCCGACCAGTTCGTTCACGCGGTCTTCAAGGCTCTGGGGCGGATCATTCATGATGTCAATTCATGCCTGCATCCGTTTCTCGGCTAATCACCACGGCCCCCGCAGGAGGGAGGCCCAATCAACGCTTCGAGCTTCAAGCGGCATACGCTTTGGATTCCGCTTCCGTCGCGACGCCCACACGATCACGGAACGAGAACTTTCCCATCATGATGGGCACCGCGAGGTGCAGCATCCAGGAGAACAGCAAGAGGCCGAAGGCCCAGATACCCAAGCAAATCAGTGTTTCGCTCCACGTCGGGGCATATTCCACTACCGTGCCCTGGGGTGTCGGCACGAATCCGGGTACGACCATGCCCATGCCTTTCTCGATCCAGATGCCGATGTTAGCCAGTACGCAGGCAATATTGAGAAAGACGATCTTCCGGGCAACGGGCGGAATGATCAGAATGATGCCCGCGGCCAACTGCATCAGGACTGCCGTCCAAATCCAAGGCACCAACTTCCCATAGTAGTGACCGAGGTGTTCGAGGCCGAAGAAGAGATAGCGCGCCGAACTGCTGTGAGACGACGCGGCGTAAAACTCCTTGTAGGTTTCGCACGACAACAGGAACAGATTGATCAGGAGGGAGGCCGTCACGATATTGCGCAGTGTGTGAATAGCGCGGTCGCTGATCTGATAACCCATATAATAGCGAATGATTTGGAACGCAATGATGAGGATGCCCGGTCCGGCAGTGAACGCCGAACCCAGGAACCGGGGCGCCACGATCGCCGTGTTCCAGAAGGGCCGACCCACCAAGCCCACGTAGAGGAATGCGGTAACCGTGTGAATACTGACCGCCCAGGCGATGGAGATGATAATGAACGGCATATAGAACAGCGGTGTCGCCTTGCGTCCCAGGTACTTCATGTAGAGTAGGTATCCACAGATATGCACGTTAACGAGGAGATAGCCGAGCAGCACGACGACGTCCCAAGCGAGCATGGAACTCGGGAAGTTGAACTTGCCGAGGTAGGGCGTCATATGCCAAAAGCGGTCCGGACGGCCCAGGTCTACGGTGACGAACAGGAGGCACATGATGATCGCGGCAATGGCCAGTAATTCACCGAACAGGACCACGTCGTGCATGTCCTGGTTGCGGTAGATATAGGCGGGAATCACCAGCATTACCGCCGCGGCGGCCAGCCCGACCAGGAACGTGAAATTGGCGATGTACACGCCCCAGGAGATTTGGTCGGTCATGCCGGTGAGCTCGAGCCCGTCCACCAACTGGCGGCAAAAGACGTGTCCGCCGATGGCGGCCACGACCGTGAGCAACGCCATCCAAGCATAGAAGAGGCGGCTGCCGGAGAAGCTGAGGACGAACGCCCTCGCCAAGAAAACGATATAATCACGCAACATGGCGGTTCCTTTGGGTGTTTATCGGTCGAAGAAATAGTAAAAGCGAGGGATGGTTTTGGCGTCGGCTTTTAAGATATAGACCCGCTTGTTCTTGAGGATGAAATTGATCTTCCCCTTGGGATCGCGGATGTTTCCAAACACGCGCGCGCCGGTTGGGCACGCTTCCGCGCACGCCGGATTCTTGCCTTGCCGTGTGCGGTGCAGACAGAAATGGCACTTCTCGACGACGCCGCGCGGACGAATACGGTTGCTCAGGTAACCCATGTCCGGATTGATCTGTTCGGGTTCGAACTTCGGGCGGGACCAGTTGAAACGGCGGGCCTCATACGGACAGGCGGCCATGCAATAGCGGCAGCCGATGCACCAGTTGTAGTCAATTACCGTGACACCGTCCGGCTCGGTCCACGTGGCTTGAACGGGACATACCTTGGTGCACGGTGGCTTGCGACATTGCTGGCATTGGATCGGGATATAATATTTGCCTTCCTGCGGCACTTGATCATGATTGTACAGCACGTTTCCTTCTTCGAGGTCGAGCGAGTCGTTATCCAACTCGACTACGCGGATGTAGGCCTGCTCCGGATGGTCCAGGGGGATGTTGTTTTCCTTCATACAGGCGTACACGCAGCGGCGCGAGCCGTTGCAGCGATTTAGGTTGAGCGCGTAGGCGAATTCCACGTCCGGAATCGGCTTGTAGTCTCGGACGCTGGTCTTGACGCCGTATCGGAACGCGATCTCATGTTCGATGCGCGCCAGGATTTTTTCCATCATCTCCGGTGTAAGTTGCGTGTAGTGTCTTTGCAGAAACTCGTCGAGACTCGGACCATCCCGCAAGGAAAGCAACGGCGCCGTCACGCCTGCGAGCGTGGCTAAAGCGGCCATCGTTCCCATACCTGCCTTCAATAACTCGCGGCGCCCCATGCCTTCCTGCCCGGGGTCCGCACGGCAAGATGAACTACCCGTGCGGGATGGGTCATCAGAATCATTCGGCATGGGCGTGTCCTTGTCTTGCGGGTAAATCAAATCGTGTCAACACGGGCGGGGGCTCCGGCTCAATAGGCTGAAAACTGGGGCGGTGCGGGTCGTGGCATTGAACGCAGTCCAACACGGTTTGGGGGCCGAGACCGGCGCTCCAGGCGCCGTTGGAACGGCCGTGTATACCGATCTGCCACTCGTGATAGTGCGGGCCGTGGCATTTGGCGCAGAGCCGCGTAGGCGTATCCCCCGGGATTTCGCTGCCGTCGTGATACACGTACGTATCCGGGTTGGCGGGATTGTGGCAATTGAGGCAGCGCAGGTTCAGGCCGTGATTAAAGGTGAGGTTATTGTGCTCGCCTTCGAGGGCCGCTTGGCCCAGATCGCCGGTGAATCCTTCGTGGCAACTGGTGCAAGGATACTCGTCGCCGTCGCGATGCAGACGTAGCGCGCGCGTCGGGCCGCGGACCGGGGCGATGTCATAAGGTTGCAGCGCCTGAGGCCGCTCGTAGAGCGCCGTGGCGGCGGCTTGGTTCTGAAAACTCGAGCAAGAGACACTGCACATCAGAAGCGCCAGCGCACTGACGAGAACCGGGAAGCCTGCGAACGAATAAAGATACATGATCAGCCCACCCACTCAGCTCTTGAGCTCCTCAGACGGCTCCGAGAGCGGCAGGAATTTGTTAAAGATGGCCATGAATACAAAGGGAACCAGGACAATCACGGCGACGACGGCTATTCCTTCGCGTCCAAACAACTCCGGGACATAGCTCTCCCGAAACCCGCGCATGCTCTTGGAGAAAATCTGGCCGCCGATGACGACGTTCCAGCGCATGGCGAACACTTGAATGAGCAGTATCGTCGAGGCGACGAACGAGATCGTGTTTCGAAGCGGGTCGGTGAGGAAGGGTCGCATCAGAACCACGATTCCCAGCAGCAGAATGGGGATGAGTGAACCGAAGACGAGTTGGATACCGATAAATGAGAAGGCCAGCTTGGTTCCAAGCAGGGGGCCAATTACACGCCACTCCTCGGCTTTCTCGTAGTTCAACGTAATGATCTCCAAGAGTTCAAGTGTGACCGTCAATACCGCGAAAAGCCAGAGCCAGCGAGACAGCGACTGCATACATTCCGCGTTGATGCGCTTGCCACCGAGCCGCGACAAGGCCTGATAGAGGATGACGATCATAGCGATGCCCGAGGTGACTGCTGAGAAGAGAAAGATGACCGGC
>JACQVH010000139.1 GCA_016209895.1 Candidatus Hydrogenedentota bacterium
AAGATCGCCAAGTACGGCCTACAGGATTAGTCCCCCTAACGCTGATTCTCAGCAGTAATTGCTGCCGATATTGCTGAGTTTCAGCGGTCGCCATTTCCGCCACCACAAAATCGGCACGCTGAGCTTCCCCGGCTGACCATTGCAAGTCGCTGCAATTCCCGCCCTTACCGGCCGTTTATCTTCTCATCGGCCGGGCCTTCGCACTTCGGCAAGGTAATTGCTTTCTCGTTGCTGCTGCACATATTCCTCAACGCGGGTGTAGCGAATATGCGTGCGGCGGCGCTTTAGGACGAGGGAGTAGCACGAATGGAAGAGAGAAATACTGCGCCTCCACGAGACAGGGACGGGTCACTTCTAAACCAGTTGCTAGCTTATGAGTTGCGTTGCGCCAGACGCCATCGCCGATTTGTGTCGCTGGTACTAATTCGGAACGGCAAAAGCTTCTCAGATTACCGAGAACTACTGGCCAACCTCATTCGTGATTGCGACGAGCTAATGGAATTCGAAGGCGGCGCGGCCATCCTGATGACGGAAACGCCGGCCGTGGGCGCGGCGAAAGTTATGGAGCGATTCAGAGCGCGACTGGCCGGCGCCAAGAACTTGCGGCTGGCCGCCGCTTCGTTTCCGGCCGATGGCCAAACATCCGACACCTTACTGGGCAAGGGACGGGAACGGCTTCACAACGCTGAATCCGGATTGTAAGTACTCATTCGAAAGTGTGCCAACTTTACCGGGAGTCTAGAAATGAAAAAAGTGACGATGGGTTTTCTGACCGGCGGTTTGTGCCTGACAGTTCTCCTGATTTGTGGAAGCGCGCAAGCGGCAATTCCGTTGCTGCTACACCATCAGGGCGTGATGAAGAGTAACGGAACACTGGTCTCCGGGACGGGGAACTTTCGCTTTGCCTTGGTGAATCCCGCTTCGAACGTGAACCTTTGGACGAACGACGGTTCAAACGTCGGGACACAGAACATGCCCACGGCTGCGGTCAGTCTGTCCATTAACAACGGTCTTTACGAGGTGACGCTGGGCGCGTCGGCGCTTATGACACCCATCCCGAGTTCCGTATTCGACGCGGACAACGTGGCGCTACGCATTTGGTTCGATGATGGCGTCAGCGGGCCGGAACTCTTGGTACCCGACCAGCCTGTCACCACCGCGCCATTTTCAATACGCGCCGTAAACGCCGATACGGCCAAGGATTCCGACGCGGTCGGAGGAAGCAGTTTGGCCGATATCAATGCTCAGATTGCGGACGACGTTGCCACTCATGCGGCGATCGCCAATGCCCATCACAGCAAAACGATTGATGCTTCCGAGTTAATTCAGGGTACGCTGGACAATGCGCGCCTTTCGGCCGGGGTCTCGCTCTTGGGACAGACCATCGAACTGAACTCCGCAGAAGTCACCGGGCAGATCAGCGACGCCAATGTGCCCGCAGCAATTGCTCGCGATACGGAGGTCACGTCCGCCATAGATACGCACCGTACGGACCCGGCCGCGCACACGACCTTGACCTCGCTCGTAATCGCCGGCAGCCAGATTACTTCCGGGAAGATTGACAACGCCCGGTTGAATACAGGGCCGGGCAACGGTTTGGATGCTGATACCGTTGACGGCCTACAGGCCGGCGCTTTTATCCTGACGACTGGCGGGACGATCAGCGCGAGTTCCACCACCCAAGTGCTTTCGGTTACGAATATCGGTACGAAGAACGCTCTATACGCGCACGCCACCGGGGCCAGCGGCTATGGGATTGAGGCGGAGGCGAACGGCACGTCGGGGCGCGGCATCTATGGACGAGCGACCGATACCGGAGCAGGAACGCTCAACTGGGGCGGTTACTTTGTCGCCGCGGGCGGCAATGGACAGGGCGTGCGCGGCGAAGTCGGCGGCGCGTCCGCGACCGGGGTGTATGGTTGGGCGGGCGGCGGGGCCGGCAAGGCCATTGAAGGATTAGCCAACGCTACCGGCGCCGTCACCAACTACGGCGGGTATTTCCTGGCCAGAGGAGACAATGGTCGGGCGGTCTACGGCAATACGACGGGGCTGAACGGTAAGACGGCCGACTTTGTTGCCGATGGAAGTGGCAACGCGGTCGGCGTGCAAGGTTACGCGTCATATACGGGCGCTGTAACCAATCACGGCGGGTATTTCACGGCCGCCGGCCAGACGGGCCGTGGCGTCTATGCTCAGGCGACCAGCACGGCGACCACCACCAACTATGGCGGGTATTTCGTCGCCAATGGAATTCTTGGCATCGGTGTCTATGGCACGGGCGCGATGGGCATAAAGGGAGAGTCAACTGGGAACTCACTTTCGGGCGTTTATGGCGTGGCCGGCGGCGACAACGCCGACGGCGTACACGGTTTCGGCATGGGACCTGGCGGGGACGGCGTCTCTGGCTTAAGCAGTGAGAGTTACGCCCATCTTCTACAGTTGGTTTTGGATTTGGGGTAGGTGCATTGTTGTAAGTGGTTGATTGGCAAGGCTTGGGGGTATGGGGCCGGGGGTGAGGGCGAAAGTGTGGTGCCACAGGTATGGATTTATGTCTTGACA
>JACQVH010000147.1 GCA_016209895.1 Candidatus Hydrogenedentota bacterium
CTGCACACGGTGTGCCAGAGTGCGCATTGTCCGAATATCGGCGAGTGCTGGCAGCGTCGAACGGCGACGGTCATGATTCTGGGCAATACCTGCACGCGAAACTGCCGGTATTGCTCGGTGCCCAGTGGAAAGCCAGGGACGCTCGATCCCGAAGAGCCTCAACATGTTGCCGAAGCAATACAGCGGATGGGACTTCGCCATGCGGTCATTACTTCGGTTACACGGGACGACCTTGCCGATGGCGGCACCGGGCACTTTGCGGAAACGGTCCGCTGGGTACGAATATTGAATCCGGACACGACAGTGGAGGTGCTCACGCCAGATTTCAATGGCAATTGTGAGCAAATTTGTACTGTGGCTGAAACCGAACCGGAGGTTTTTGGTCACAATATCGAAACCGTAGGACGACTCTACCCCGTGTTGCGGGGGTGTCGGTATAGTTATCATATTGCGTTACAAGTACTTAAGACCGTTAGCGACTTAGGTCTGCCCAGCATTGTCAAATCCGCCATCATGGTCGGTCACGGCGAAACGCAGGACGAAGTGAAGCAGACCCTGGAAGACTTGCTCGAAGTCGGGTGCGAAGCGGTCAATATTGGTCAATATCTCCGGCCGACTCAGCGACAGCGCGAGGTAGTCGGGTACGTGCATCCGGAGCAGTTCGAGCTGTACGAGGAATTGGCGTACCAACTCGGATTCAGGTTCGCGCTTGCGGGTCCGTTCGTGAGAAGTTCATATCGTTCCGAGGAGATCATGTCTGCGCCGTTCGTACGCGAGCGAATGGTGGCGGCAAGGAGAGGATGAGAAATGAAGTATGAAGTCAAACTGCCAAGCCTGGGAGATGAAGCCGCCGACGAGGCGACGGTATCCTACTGGCTGGTGGAAGAGGGAGACCTTGTGCATGAGGGCGACGACTTGGTCGAAATGACCACCGACAAGGCCGCCTTCAGTGTACCTAGCCCGAAGAGCGGTACCATACTGGAGAAGGTGGTGGAGGAAGGTGACGAGGTCTCTGTCGGCGATGTCCTATGCTTTCTGGAGCTGTAATCGAGTGCGAGCAGGCGTTCGGTGTTCAGCGAAACCTTCTTGAAACAGCCTTTGGGGTATATACGTTCCGCATGAAACACTCTGGTGGCCACATTAGCGCTCATTCCGGTTTGTGAAACTACTGAGGAGGTACGGTGTCGGTAGGGGTTGGAGTCATTGGCGTCGGCACAGTGGGCGGGGGAGTGGTCAGGATTCTGCTCACGAACCATGGCGTGATTGACTCGAAGGCCGGTTGCAGTATCAGGTTAGCGCACGTCTGTGACAAGGATGATAATGCCATTTCTGCGTTGGGGATTGAAGCTGTCCGTACGGGCACCGATGCTTCCGCCCTGATCAATGACCCGGACGTGAGCATCGTCTGCGAGCTAATTGGAGGGGTTAAGCCGGCAAAGAAACTCATCTTGGACGCTTTGAAGGCGGGCAAGAGCGTGGTTACGGCGAACAAGATGCTGCTGGCACTGCACGGCCAGGAGTTAGCCAAAGCAGCCGTGGATTGTGGAGTCGAACTGCGTTATGAAGCGGCGGTCGCCGGGGGCATTCCAATTATAAAGTCCTTACGTGAGGGACTTGCCGCGAATCGAATCCAGTCCGTGTACGGCATCCTGAACGGGACGTGCAACTATATCCTGAGCCGGATGACGTATGACAATTTGGAATTTGACGAAGCACTACGGCAGGCCACCGCATGGGGGTTTGCGGAAACGCCGCCGGACCTCGATATCCAGGGACACGATACTGCGCACAAGTGTCAGATTGTGGCTTCGCTGAGTTTCTCGACGGAAGTCGAGCTTGGCCGGATTTACGTCGAGGGTATAACGAAAGTGACCCTCGCGGACGTGGCGTACGCTCGGGAAATGGGCTACCTGATCAAGTTACTGGCAATAGTTCGGGACGCGGACGGAGCGATTGAGGCGCGGGTCCATCCGACGCTGGTGCCGGAAGACCATCTTCTAGCTTCGGTGCGGAACGAGTTCAACGCGCTTTTTGTACAGAGCGACATAGCGGGGAACACGATGTATTATGGGAAAGGCGCGGGTCGTATGCCCACGGCGAGCGCAGTCGTGGCGGATATCATAGATATCGTTCGACGGGGTACTGCGCCGGCGCCGGCGCCGTTCTTGTACCAGCAGTTAAGACCGGTGTTGGACATTGGTCGGCTCCGCAGTCGCTACTACCTGCGGCTTACTACGCTTGACAGGCCGGGGGTGTTGGGGAAGGTCTGCACCATCCTGGGTAATCACGGGGTCAGTATCGCCTCGTGTATTCAAAAGGAAGAGCACGAGGAAAGCGTGGTGCACGTGGTAATGATGACACACGAAGCGGTAGAATCCTCGGTGCGCGCCGCGTTGCGCGAGATTGACGGACTGGACTTTATTCGCGAGGCGACGCACGTCATTCGCGTGCTCTAGGAAGGATTTTATGTCCAAACAGGGGGTCATCGAGCGCTATCGGCGTCATTTGCCGGTCACAGATAGGACCCGTGTCATAACCCTAAACGAGGGTTCGACGCCGCTGATTCACGCGCACAACCTGAGCGAGGCGATACATTCGCGCCTGGAGATTTGGCTGAAGTATGAGGGGCTGAATCCTACCGGTTCGTTCAAGGACCGCGGGATGACCATGGCCATTACCAAGGCCGTGGAGGACGGTTTCGAGGGGGTCATGTGCGCCTCGACTGGGAATACTTCTGCTTCGGCGGCCGCGTACGCGGCGCGGGCGCGCATCAAATGTATCGTCATCATTCCTGAGGGGAAAATTGCCCTCGGAAAACTGTCACAGGCGATGATCCACGGGGCGCGGGTTATCCAAATCCGGGGGAACTTTGATGATGCCTTAACGTTGGTGCGCTCCATCACGGCGAAACATCCGATTCAATTGGTCAATTCGCTGAATCCCTACCGCATTGAAGGCCAGAAAACCGCGGCTTTCGAGATTGTGGACGATTTCGACGGATATGCCCCAGACTTTCATGTGCTCCCAGTCGGGAACGCCGGCAATATCACGGCCTATTGGAAAGGCTATAAAGAATACAAAACGGCGGGGAAAGCCAAGAATCTTCCGCAGATGCTGGGGTTCCAGGCGGCAGGCGCCGCGCCTATCGTTTTGGGCCACCCGGTCCCGAATCCGAAAACGTTTGCGACTGCGATTCGCATCGGCAACCCGGCCAGTTGGAAGACGGCCGTGGCCGCGCGGGACGAGTCCGGGGGCGTGATTGGCATGGTGACCGACCAGGAAATCAAGCAGGCGTACAAGATGATCGCGTCGGTCGAAGGTATTTTTGCCGAACCCGCGAGCTGCGCGAGTATTGCCGGTCTCATCAAGCTCGTAAAGAACGGTTATTTCGAGAAGGCTAAGGCGGTACAGGGCGGGCGTTTGCGGGTGGTGTGTGTGTTGACGGGACACGGTCTTAAGGACCCGGACCGAGCAATCAAAGTGGCCGAGGAGCCGGTTACGATCCAGGCTGAGGAAGAGGCCGTGCTCGAAGAGATCGGCCTTCTCGAACCAGTGGCTGCGGGAGCCTGAGTGCCGTGCCGTACGGACTGGTCTTCGACGTGGATGGCGTGCTCGCCGACACGGAAGCGTTGATCGCGCGCGCCACCATTGCCATGTTTCGCGAATTGTACAACGTGGAAATGCGGCCGGAGGACTTCCGGCCCTACATCGGCACTGGGCCCTACAAGTACGTCGAGGGGCCGGCCGCCAAGTACGGCGTGGCGCTTCGTGACGTCGAGGAGGCCATACACCAGCGGCAGGTGCATTTTGTCCGTCTGCTTCACGAGGGCAATTCCATCGCGTTCCCCGGTGTGAACGAGTTGATCCTGGCGGCGGCGCGCGACTCGAACTGGAAGCTGGCCATCGCCACGTCGAGCTCGCGGGAGAAATCCGAAGTGTCCCTGCGAGCCGCCGAAGTCCCATTTGAAAAGTTCGATGCCTACATCAGCGGCGACCTTGTCCGGAACAAGAAGCCCCACCCAGAGATTTATTTGAAAGCGGCCGCCGCCATTCACCTCTCCCCCACGCTCTGTATTGCGGTCGAGGACGCCATAACCGGCGTCGCCTCGGCCAAGGCCGCCGGGATGAAATGTCTCGCGGTAACCAATACGTTTCGACCCGATGAATTACAACAGGCCGATCTGATTGTTAGCTCTCTGACCCAGGTTGGGTTGTCTCAACTCGAGGACTTAATCTCGACGCGTTGATGGTCAACCGCGAAGACGGGAAGAGTGGAACCGATAGAGAACGATGTAGCTCCAGTGGCGGCCGTGGATCGCGGTATCGAGGTGATCCGTGTCGAAAAGCCGATCCGGTATCGCGATGCGTTCCGCGCGCAGCAGCACCGCCGCATTGCTGTGGAACGGGGCGAAAAGGGCAATGCGCTATTCCTACTCGAGCATCCGGCCGTTATCACGATTGGTCGAAGCGGTCACGCCGAGAACATCTTACTCAGCCGGGAAGAACTTGCCGCGCGTGGTATCGAATTGCATGAAGTGGACCGCGGCGGAGACGTCACCTACCACGGTCCGGGTCAACTCGTCGCGTATCCGGTCCTGAACCTCAAACTCTGGAAACAGTCGCTGCGCTGGTACATCACCTCGTTGGAAGAAATCGTCATTCGCACCATCGCCTCCTACGGGATCAAGGGTGAGATTATGGAAGGATTCACCGGCGTCTGGGTCGGCGGCGCGAAAGTAGCCGCGATCGGCATCGGCGTACACGCCTGGGTCACTTTCCACGGCTTGGCGCTGAACGTAGACCCGGCCCTGTCTCATTTCCGCCTCATCGTCCCCTGTGGCATCGCCGACAAACCCGTGACCTCGATGCGCCAACTCCTCGGCTACGCCCCGCCCATGACCGAGGTCATGGACCGTCTCGAAACGGAGTTCCTGAATTACTTCGCCAACTTCAAGGCGGAGTGACAGGAAGTGCCGGCAGGCCGATCACCTCAACACATTTTGGGACGGCGCGCGCCCTCCCATTATAGCCGTGCGGCCCAACGGAAGGCGGCTTCGCGGTAGGCGTCGGCGTGGACGTGCGCGGTTGTGGGTTCGTGGTGGATGGTTTTGGGGCCGCGGAGGGCATTGTACGCGGCGTAGATGCCGGTGGGCGGGCAAAGTTCGTCGAGGAAGCAGACGCCGACGAGTGCTGGGCATTGGATGCGTGATGCGAAGTTGACGCCGTCAATGTAAGCGGCGGCTCTGACATGATCCCGGTTGGGTTTGCCGTTGGAGACCTCGACGATGCGGGGCCAGCCGGGGACACGTCCGATGACCGGTCCGCTATGGTCGCAATGCGTTGGACATGAGACGCTGATGCCGGTCACGTGTTCATTGAGGACGGCCGCGGCCAATGCTTGAGCGCCGCCTTGACTGTGTCCCTCGACGTGCAGATGGCGGCCATCCCAGTCCGGATGCTGCGCTATGAAATCCACGGCGCGTGCGGCGCGCAGAAACATTGAAACGAAATAAAGGGAATCGGCGGACTCCCGCCCACGCGTCCGGTAGTCGGAGAGCGTCCCGTCGCGCAGTTTTGCATAGTACTCGGCGGACTGATCGTTCGGGATGGGATGTGGGTTGATGCTGAACACCATGAAGCCGCGTGCCGCCCAGTCTGCGCCGGCTTCCGGCGGCACGGCGTAGACGCCTGCACCATGATACAGCGCGAGTGCCGGGAACGGACCTCGAGACCGGGGTCGAAGCAGCCAACCGTATATTGCTTCTTCGTGGGTAATGGGAATTCGGACCGAGGCAACCTGGCATTCCGGCTTTTCCGAATGATCGCGGAGTTCGGGACGGAGTGGATTAACGCGCGCCACGGCAAAGCGTGATCGCCAGAAGGCGTCGAAATTTTCGGGTGGAGGCATGGATGGCGCGATCTGTTCGGGTGCGATGGCCACCGCCGCCTCCCTGAGTGTTAGTGGCGGGTTTGAGGACTCTACCGTAACGCGCAGTCGGACAAAGCCGGGCCTGTCGGTGTGAACGTGTAGAACCACAGGATCGCAAGTAAGTCGAATTGGTCTTGCCTCGATGGGCTCGTAACCGTCCCACGTGAGCGTGGCGAGCGATTGGGGCCGAATTGTGTCTTCAGCCTCGATGATAAACGAGACAGGCTCGCCGATGTTGTAACATGCCGAAGCATTCTCTGTTCGGATTGCTACGCGGGAAAGTTCAACCAAGGTCTTCATCTCCGTATCTTTGAGAAGATATCACGAATTCTCCTGGGAGGATAAACAAGTTTTCCCCACACGCGGGGAAGAAGCCTGGGCCATGGACCGGATGGACGGAATGGACTAATCGTCTGGGGGCGGTATGGTTTCATTGGGTTACCGCCTATAATACGCCCGCACACTTCAAACGGAGGGCGTCCCATGCTTCGAGCTTTGCTGGGCAGTGAACGTATTCAAATGATAGACCCGCATACGGGTATTCGCGTCATTCAACTCACGAGTTTCCCAGCGCCGAGCGCGCATTTCCTCTACGATTGGCCGAGCATCACGCCGGACAACCGCCGTGTCGTGTTCTTTTGTCAACGATATGCGGGGCGTGGCGCGCCGTGGGATTTGTTTCGCTGCGACACCGACGGGTTAAACCAGTTTCAACTCACGGAACGGGGCGATCACGACGAGGCCGGCGGCTATTATGGGCGTCCTAATTCGATGTTGAGCCTGAATGGAACCACCGTATACGTGGTTTGGGGCACATCGTTGTGCGCCGTGGATGTAGAAACGGGTCGTACGGAAGAACTGCGGTCACTGGAAGACGTGTGCCCGCAGGGCTCCGTGTTCGGCCGCATCCATATATCGGCGTCCGGCAAACGAATCTTCGTGTCTCGTTACGGAGATGCGGTAGGTACCGTACGAGTGGACCTGGCATCGGGCGCCGTGGAAGAGATCGACTTAGGCGGGCACCTGTTCGCATGTTGTCGCACGGAAGCGCGACTGGTGGTCCAGCGCGGGCAAGTAGCTTGGGATACGGCGGAAACTAAGAATGGGGTTCGCCGGATAATCAACGCCGGCACGCAACTCGGCCTGTGGAACACCGATGAAGTCGGGCAGGACGCGCGCTTTTTCTGTCCGATGATGTTCGCGCATGCGACGTTGCTCGGCAGACTGTCCACGATACAAGGTTGCGGCTTGCCGCCTCATCGTTGCATCTGGACCGTCGAGGACGGCAAAGAGCCGCAGAAGCTGGTCGAGGGCCCGTACTTCTGGCATTCCGGCGCATCGTTCGATGGAGAATGGATCGTGTCCGACACGAATTGGCCGGATATGGGGCTGCAACTGGTGCACGTGCCCACGCGGCGCTTCGCGACGCTGTGTCATGCCGGGGCGACGCAAGACCACGTCGAGTTCGGTCATCCGCACCCGGCCTTGAGCCAGGATGGGCGGATTGCGGTGTTCCGGTCGGACCGCACGCACGTGTCGCAAGTTTACTTGGCGCATATCACGGACGAATTCCGCGAACGTGTGAAATCCGGGAACCTTGCGGGAAACGACAAATGGATTTAGCGAAGGGGGAATGGGCAGTTCGGTTGATTTAGGCTGAGGCGCGGCCCCTGGCCTTAGCGCCGTAAGCTTCGACTGCGCAATTCCTCTAGAGTGGTTTTGATTTCGGGCCTGTCCAATGCGGTGGCGAATTCTGAAGCCCAACGCAGCACGGACTGCTCTTTCAGCCACCGCGGCACGTCACGCAGCACGCGCGTTAACAGGTTGAAGGCCTCGTGATTATCCACGGTATCTCTTGTGGAGTTCGGCCCAGCGCTCGTGTCCGCAGCGATCCTCACGCTCCAGGAATGGGCGCCATCCAAAAGCATCTACGGAAAACATCAAAACCGCCAGTTGTTGAAGCTTGGTCTCGATCGGAGTATTGCGAAGCTCGGCCTCCTCCCTCTCTCGGAGCGCTTTCCAACGCGCCTGGTACGCTGCCGCTTCCTCTCGTGAAATACGCTGCATGATTGGTAGTTATCGCAAACTTGATCGCTAATGGCGAGTATGCCAATTCGAGGGCGGCGACTTCAGCACGAAACCGGAGAGTCTTGCGAGGTTGATACCATTCACGTGCCGCATTTCGCGTCGGTTGACATCCGATAGTTGGGACGGTAATATTCCTACTTGTTGGAGTATTACTCATTAGGAGAGCGAATTCATGAAAGTTACGACCAAAGGACAAGTCACGATACCATTATCCCTCCGCAAGAAGACGGGTATCGTCCCGGGTTGCGAGGTGGAGTTTGTCGAGGAGAAAAACCGGCTCTACTTGCGTAAGACCAAGGACTCCGGTCGGGGCGACGCGCTGGTCAAGCGAATGGCTGGCCGCGGAAGCGTAAAGATGTCCACGGACCAGATAATGGCCCTTACTCGAGGGGTCTGAGTGATGTCCGTCATGGTGGATTCGTGCGTCTTCCTCGATATTTTTACCTGCGACACTCGCTGGTTCGAATGGTCATCAAAGGCTGTGGCCAGAGCCTGTGATGAAGGGAGTGTTATCCTGAATCCTGTGATTTATGCGGAGATATCCATCCGTTTTGAGCGTATCGAGCAACTGGAATTACTACTCCCGCCCGAGGTTTTCGAATACCGCGACATGCCTCGAGAGGCGGCATTTCTGGCGGGAAAATGCTTCGTGAAATACCGACGGCGTGGCGGACAAATGATGCTGCCCCTGCCGGAGTTCTTCATTGGCGCCCACGCGGCGGTCACAGACTTGCCCTTGGTTACTCGCGATGCCAAACGCTTCCGAGCCTATTTCCCGGGATTGCGGCTGATTCATCCGTAGAACCGGGGAGATGTGTCGGCAATCGAAGATGCGCTCCGGCAGGTGCTAGGCTCACCCGTTTGGCAAAAAGAATACTCCTACCCGCTTGGGTGCGAGGAACCCCAAAAAGAAAAAAAAGTTGGTCGGGGTGAGTGGATTTGAACCACCGGCCTCTTCGTCCCGAACGAAGCGCGCTAACCGGGCTGCGCTACACCCCGCGTGGATGTGAGAGGCGTAGTGTAATCATTCGGGGTGGCGCAGTCAACTTCGCAGGCGGTTCTGGGTAGAGGTACGAGGGATGGTGTTGATTTTTGATGCTGCGCTTGAGGGTGGTATGCTGTGGCGACGGGCATCAAATATGGGGTGGTGTTCTGAGAGCATGCGAATATGCAAGTTAGTGATGTTGGGGTTTACGCTGTTGGTTGCGGTCCTGGTACTGGGGTGCCAACAGAAGCCGGGCGAGAAACGTGATATACATGGGTTCACGGAAGTGCACCTAGCCGCGCGGAATCATGACTTGGCGAGGCTGGACGAGCTGATTTCATTGGGGGCTAATGTGAACGTGCAGGACGCGGACGGCGTCGCGCCGTTGCATCGCGTTGCGCGGGATGGCGATCTGGAATGGACGAAATTGCTGTTGGAACGCTATGCGGACCCGAATCTTCCGACCGGAGCCGGCTGGACGGCGCTGCAACTCGCGGTGCGCAATGGTCACGTCAAGGTGACGGAACTTTTATTGTCTTACGGTGCGAGGCCCAACACGAAGACACCGGATGGACGCACGCCATTGCACATGGCCGTGGCCAAGAATAAACCGGAACTAATCGAGTTGTTGCTGGCCAATTGGACGTCCCGGACGAGTGGCGCCGAGGGTGGTCTCGACACGGGCAACGCTTCTTCCACGGGCGGCACCGACATTGAGGAGCGCGACGGTCGGGGACGTACGGTGTTGCACATCGCGGTCGAACAGGGATTGAACGACACTGTGCCCATGTTGCTAGGCCGCGGCGCAAGCATCAATGCGCAGAACGACGACGGTCAAACGCCGCTGCACATCGCGGTGGAGAAGGACAACGAGTTCTTGGTGCTGTTGCTTTTGTCCAACCATGCGGAACCAAACGTCCGCGACGCCAAGGGAAGTACGCCTTACGCGGTGGCTTTTCGTGAACACCAGACACGGAATGCCGCGCTGATCGCGCAATATGGGGGTCGGTGACGCCCAATCAGAGATTGAGGCGATAGGCGACTTCCGCCCAGGCGCGACTGGCCGGGAACGGGCCCGGATACTTCACGAACTCCACGTGCCCGTCCATGTAGAGGACGCCGGTGCCGCCCGGCACATGATTGAATTCACCCGGCTCTATGCTGACTTTGTCGTACATTACGGGCACCACGCTTTGCGAAATATTGGCCGCGGACGGATTATTGATATCGGTAATCTGGAAGCGTTCCACGCCTTCTCTAATGCGCATTACGCTATGCCCGACATCGTCTTCATCGTTGAATGACCAATCCTGGTCCAAGGCTGCGGGGCCCTGGATTTGCAGCACGTCTTTCAAAGCATTGCCAAAAGCCAGGGAACCGTCATTGGTGCCCGGTTCGGCAATCCACTCCGTCTTAAATATCCAACCTGTATAGAAATATGAGAGTTGGTCCAATAAGCAAGGGTTTGTGCTCCCGCCAACATAGGAACCGCCGGGTCCATCCGGTCGGTTCCAGACGCCGGAATCGAACAAGGTCGGCCCGTTGCTGTCCGAAGGGCAAATCAAGACTTCCGCATCGGACAGGTATTCAGGATATATGGCGCGGCCGCTGAACATAAGCACGTGGTCATTCTTGACGTTGCATTGTTCGCCGATCCAGATTTGCACTGGCGGATAGAGACCCCGGGATTCGTTCGCGTACATTTTGAAGGCGAGTCCCGTTTGGCGGAGATTATTTTGGCAGCTAATGCGTCGCGCCGCTTCGCGGGCGCGGGAGAGCGCGGGCAATAGCATCCCGGCGAGCACACCGATAATAGCGATCACTACGAGGAGTTCAATGAGGGTAAATGCCTTCTGCTCTTTCAACGTCAGCACAAATATTCCCCCGCGCGGGGTGATTTCCCACCTAAATGTTAGCGCATTTTAGCCATTTCCGCAAGTCATGAATTTGTAGAATGTCGGGTTCCGCGTAGACATGCGAATGCGTTGGGAGCGGGTCTTGATTCGAAGGTGGTGACAGTTTAGGCTGGTCTGTTGGGGAAGTACTGACAGGGAGGGAGAAACATGGCAATGGCATATCGGCCTCGAAAACCGGAAGTGGTTGACGGGGGAGGTGGAGGCGGGCTCCCTTCCCTTCCAGTGAAGGCGATTCTGACGGGCGTCCTCGTCCTCCTGGCGCTGGTTTGGATCATACAAGGCGGTCCGTACTATATGGTCGCACCGGACGAAGAAGGCGTGGTGCTCACGTTTGGGCGATATACCAAGACCACGGAGCCCGGTTTCCATTTCAAATGGCCGTGGCCGGTACAGACGGTAGAGACGCCCAAGGTCGCCGAGGTCAAGCGTATCGAATTAGGTTTCCGTTCCGTGACGGAAGGCGGGACCACGCGCTACGTGACATTCACCAATGACCCCAGCCTGCTCCATGAGGCGCGGATGCTTACCGGCGACGAGAACGTGGTGGACTGCTCGATGGTGGTTCAATACCGAATCAAAGACGCGATTGACTATTTGTTCAATTTCCGCCGTGATGAACCGGAGGCGGCGTTGCGCGACGTGAGCGAGGCGGCTCTGCGCCAAGCGGTCGGCGATCATCCGATAGACGACGTATTGACTACGGGCAAGCTTGAAGTGCAGAACGAAATCAAGCAGAAGATGCAGGAATTGGCCGACCTCTACGGCATGGGGATCACGGTAACCCAATTGCAGTTGCAAGATGTGCAACCCCCGAAAGAAGTCGCGCCTGCGTTCCGCGATGTAGCCACAGCGCGCGAAGAACGTGAACAGATCATCAATGAAGCGCGCGCCTATCAGCGGGAACGAATCCCCCGTGCGGAAGGCGAAGGCGAACGGATGCGCCTGGATGCCCAGGGATACAAGGAGGCGCGGATCGCCGAAGCCCAAGGAGCGGTGGCTCGGTTCTCAGCTATCGCGGAGCAATATCGCAGCGCCCCCGAAGTTACGCGCACACGACTTTATCTGGAAGCGATGTCCGAATTGCTGCCCCGGATCAAGCTCACCGTGGTGGACCCGGACGCGGGTCTGGTCACTTTGAAAACGCTCGGTACGTCAGGCGTCAAGAGCTTAGCACCCCCTGCCGCCGCCGCTCAAGCCTCTTCGGAAGGAGACCAACCATGAAGACGGCATATGGAATCGGCGTGGTGGCCGTGCTCGTGCTCATTGGTCTCATCGTAGTTTCCACGACTTGCGCTTACATCGTGGATGAGCGGGAACAGGTCGTGGTAACCCGGTTGAACCGACCGATCCGCGTGATTGTGGGTGCGTTGCCCGAGGCGGAATTCGCCACGCTGCAGCAGGAAATCGTGGATACGGCCCGCCGGAAGAAGTCGGTGGATACCGAAACGAGCGACGACTTGCGGGTGGACCGTGGGGCCGGCCTCTATTTCAAAGCGCCATTCGTGGATGCGGTCAGTCGTTTTCCGGACACGGTCCTGGAATACGATGCGGAACCGGAGGATATTGTGACCGCCGACAAGAAGAAACTGGTGGTGGATAATTTTGCGCGGTGGCGCATCGAGAATCCCCTCCTCTACTGGATTAGCGTGCGCACGCAAGTCGCGGCTCACGGCGTGCTGGACGACATCATCTATTCGGTGGTGCGCGAGGAACTCGGGCGCAATGATCTGATCGAGGTAATCCGCACCTCGAACCGGCCGATCGAGGAGAAAGCGGAGGTGCTCCCGGAGGGTGGAGAAGCCGAGGGTGTCGTCAGCAGCGAGGATCCGATGCGGGACCAGATTAAGAATGGCCGTGAGGCCATCATGAAGGCGGTGAGCGCTCGTGCCGATGAAACCGCCCGGCGTGAATACGGGATTCGGGTACTCGATGTTCGAATCAAGCGCGCCGAACTGCTGCCGGAAAACCTGCAGGCGGTGTTCGCGCGGATGGAGGCGGAGCGCTCGCGTATTTCCAAAGGGTATCGCAGTGATGGGCGCAAACAGGCCGACATCATCGAAGGCGACACGGACCGTCGCGTTCAGGTGATTGGAGCCAACGCCGAGCGGGACGCCACCATGCTCAAAGGCGACGGCGACGCCGGCGCGGTGAAGATTTTTGCCGAAGCTTTCAATTCCAATCCAGAACTGTACCGATTCATGCGCTCGCTGGAAGTCCTGAATGAGAATACGCCGGAAGGCGCGGAGATGGTGATCGGCGTGGATTCGGGGGTCTTTCGGCTCCTAAAAGGAGCCGAATAGCAACGATCATACTGGCTAGACTATGGGACGTCCTCCGCTTGTTGCGTGATGTGTCCACGGGAAAGTTTCCGGCGGATGCGGTCGAGGCGATGTTGGAAATGTTCCAGGGGCCAGGTGTCAAACTCGAGATCGCTCCCGAGCGCCGACTTCGTTTCTAGAAAAGAAACCGTTTCCACGCAGAGGCGTTCGGCCAGCGGCAAATCGCGCATGCGGTGTTCGTAATACTTGGCCAGTTCCAGTCGCGCCTGGAGGTCGCGGGGAGATTCCCGCAGGACCAGGTCCCACGCTTCGGCCATGCGCTCGAAATCCTGTAGTCGTTTCCAGGCGAACGCCATAAATTGCAGGCATTCCAGCCGGAGATTCTGTTCCGTTTCGACCTCGAGGAGTTTTTCGGCGGCGCGGGCCACGTCTTCAAATCGCCTTTGCCGGAAATGCAGCCGCACGAGCGACAGGCGGTCTTCCGCATGTTCGAAACCTTCGCCTTCCGGCAGTTCCAAGCAACGCGACAGCCACGCCGTCAGCGCCACGAGCGAGAGAATGTCCATGCGATGATGATTAAAGACGCGATCGAGCCGGCGCGCATCGCGCGTACGCAGGTAATCGAACCAAATCTGGGGAATCTCCTCGCCGGGCACGTCGTTATGGCGTTCGATACCCAGCACCCGTCGCTCGATGTTTGGGAGACTGCAATCGCCAAGCCTTAGTTTCCAAAATCGCCGCGCGGCATGGAGGAGGTCGAGGTGCACGCCGCAATCGAGCTGGGAACGCATGCGGTTGGTGATGTATCGCGTGCGAAGAAGTGGTAAATCAAACGTCTTTCCATTGTAGCTGACAACCGATTCGGCGCGCGCGAAAATCGGGTCCAAGTGATGGAGCATCGCCGTTTCCTCATCGAAATCGCGGAGGAAACATTGTTCGAGCCGGAACTTTCCTTCGGTGAGATAGCCGACCCCCACCAGGAAGGCAATCGTGCCCGTGCCGCCGACAATACCGCTGGTCTCGGTATCCAGGAAGAGCGCTGTACTCGGGTTGAAGCGTTCGAGGTCGGAGTCGCAGGCGGCAAGCGCGATGTTTTCCGGTATGACCTCGAGAACGGCGCCGAGCTCGACGCGTCCCTGCGGCCACTCGAGGGGAAAATCCGAACGCACAAGATAGAATGAGCCGGCCGCGTTCGACACGACTTCGCCCGGGACGAATTTGTCAATCTCAAACTCGCCGGCTTCACGCCTCCGTTGGAGTTCTTCGATCTTTACTTTCCATTCGGAGCCGGTCATGAGACCCTGATCAGCGAGCATGGCTTTCAGTTTGACTTTGATATCTTCCATGCAGCACAGAATAGCAAGGCACGAGGAGGAATCGGAAATCCTTCACACGTGACGAACAATCTCGCACACCAAGAACTCGGCCCCTCTGTCATTCTGAGCGATAGCGAAGAATCTCATACACCAGAGTTCCCGGTACAAGAGATGCTTCGACTTCGCTCAGCATGACAGGCCGGGCAGGTATTGCGGCTCGAAAGGAAGGCCATTTCGTAATGCTGCGCGCAAGCGAAAACTCGCCTCGGCGGCAAACACTAGCCGGCGCTCGCCGGCGCCACGTCTGCCTCCTCAAGGGCGAGGCGAGCCAACTTCAATGCGCCCCCTTTTCCATGTTTGCCGACTTCGAGGGTGGGGCCGACGCAACTGGGACAGCCTTCGCTGCATCTGCAGCCGGAAATCAGGGAGATAGCGGCGCGCAACATTTGATCGTGATGGCTGTAGAGTTTCTCACTGAATCCGACGCCGCCCGGATACGTTTCGTACAAGTACACGGTCGGTTTCGCCGAGAACGGTGCGCGAAAGACACCCGACGCGCGGAGGTCCGAGGGATCGCAAAGCACTTGGACGGGCGCAACTTGCCGCAGCGTGTTGGCCAAGGCGTGCAACGATTCTGCCAGGTCCGTTTGCTGGAGTCCAAATCGCTCGGCGGTCTCTTCCGGAAATTCAATCCAGTAACTGGACGTGTGCATTGTGGATTCAGGCAAGTTGATCTCGCCCCAACCGACGTTTTCGTGCGTGCCAAACTTGATTTTCTTGTAGATGCTGGGCAGCCAGGTCACGCTCACTTCGCCGCAATGTTTCGTGACCCCGCCTACCACCTCGCTCCGCAACGTGTCCAGCACCTTCAGGTCTACCTTGATCTGCGCATCGGTGTAATAATCCACTTCCACGGGCCGCGCGTAGGCCTTGCGGTCATCCAGGTCCAGTCGCTCGATGGTGTATTGCGCGCTCTGATGTAAGTAGACGGCATTCTGATAGACTTCCACCGGCGCTGAAAAGATATCAACTTCGCCGATGACGCGCCCGTTGTCCGAGGTGTCCACAATGACGACGTTGCCGGGCGCGGCGGTACGCAGACTAATCTCCTCCGCGGGGTAGACCTCGGCGCTCCAATGCCACTTGTCCTTAACCTTGCGCAGAATCCTTTGCTCGGCGAGGTAGTCCAGAATCTCGGACGTCGAGGCCGTATCGAGGCCGAAGGTCTCCCCGACCTGGAACGGAATCTCGAACGCGGCGCACTTCAGGTGGCTGGTGACAATGATAAGATTGTTGGTATCCACGGTGGCGCTTTCCGGCGCTTGCTCGAAGAAGTATTCGGGATGATTGATAATGTACTGATCCAGCGGGGCGCTGGACGCTACCAGGACGACCACGGAAACGCCGGACCGTCTCCCGGCGCGGCCGGCCTGCTGCCAGGTACTGGCCACGCTGCCCGAATAGCCGGTCATAATGCACACGTCGAGTGAGCCGATATCAATGCCCAACTCGAGCGCGTTCGTGCTAACGACCGTGAGAATACGGCCTTCGCGGAGCCCCTTCTCAATCTCCCGCCGCTCATTCGGCAAGTATCCGCCGCGATAGCCCCGGACGAGGTTGTGATCTTTGTTCAACCTACGGACGGCATCTTTGAGGTAAGTGGTGAGTATCTCGACGCGCAGCCGGCTGCGGGCGAACACGATGGATTGAATTTCGCGAGACAGGAACGACGCGGCGAGTCGGGTGGCTTCTTTGACGGAAGATTGTCGGATACCCAGTTCCGCGTTGACGACGGGTGGATTGTAGAAAAGGAAATGCTTCTCCCCCGCCGGGGCGCCGTTGTTATCCACTAGATGGACCGGTCTTTCGATGATTCTCTCGGCGAACTCCTTCGGGTTATGGATGGTAGCGCTGCAACAGATGAATTTCGGACTCGAACCATAGAACGCACAAATGCGCTTCAATCGCCGCAACACATTGGCCAAATGACTTCCGAACACCCCTCGGTAGTGATGAATCTCATCAATCACGATGAATTCGAGGTTTTCAAAGAGTTTCATCCAGATCGTGTGATGCGGCAGAATGCCGGTGTGCAACATGTCCGGGTTGGTGACGACGATGTGCCCGGCGTTTCGGACCGCCTTTCGCGCCGACGCGGGCGTGTCGCCGTCAAACGTATAGGTGCCGATTCGGACGTCCAGTTCGTCAATGGTCGTCTTCAACTCGTGGACCTGGTCCTGCGACAGCGCCTTAGTCGGAAACAGATACAGCGCGCGCGACTCGGGCTTTTCCAAAAGACGATTCAGCACCGGAAGGTTGTAGCACAGCGTTTTGCCGGACGCAGTCGGGGTGACCACGCATATATTCTCGCCATTGAGCACCGCCTCGATGGCTTCGCGTTGATGGGTATACAGGTCGGGAATGCCGCGTTTCTGAAGGGCCGCCACGAGCTTCGGATTCAGCTTATCGGGAAATCCGGCGAACCGAGCGGGACGGGCAGGTTGGATACGCCATTCGGTGAGATTCTCGAGGAATCGCCGGTCAGCCTTGAGCCGGTCAATTACTTGGGCCACATTCATTCGACAGACCTTCTGATCGTAGCGACAGCGGCGCGCGAGGACACGCGCCCTCCCTTCGCGACGGATTTGGGCTCGGCGAATATAACACCGGTGCTGTACCGAGCACAAAGACGGGACAATACACGCGTCAAAGACTGCCATTGTTACACGCGCGAAAGTGATAATTCTGGTAGTGCGGGACTGGACTAAGGGATAAGAGAGGTGTAGTCTAAAATCAAACTTTGAACGTCGCAGTCGGGGGCTGGAACAATCCAGGAGAGTCACGTGACAGGTGTCAGGAAGGTACTGGTTGTAGACGACGATCCGGAAGCGCGTCGCTTTGTGGTAGCGACACTGGTTGCCGAAGGATGGAGCGCAATTGAAGTGGATTCCGGTGAAGAGGCGCTGCTACTGGCGAGTCGAGAGAATCCCGACCTCATCGTGCTTGACTTGCTGATGCCGGGGACGGATGGTTTTGAGGTGCTTCGGTCATTGCGCTCAGACCCGGCCATGTGCCACATTCCGGTCATCATGTTGTCCGGCATCAATGAGGTGGAGTTAGGCGCGGGATATGACGCCGATGCCATCGAGCGTCGCGTGGGGGTACCCCGCCCGGAAGCGTTTCTTGATAAACCGGTCAATGCCAACGCATTGATCTCTTTGGCTTCCGAGGTGGTGGAACAGTGCCGCAATACGAACTGATTCTCTGCAAGGAAGAAAAAGAAGGGCCGATATTTGCGGTGGGCCTCGGCGGTCTCGTCATCGGCCGCTCCCCCGAAGCCGACGTGGTCCTCGACGATCCTGCCATCTCGCGCCGTCATGCCCGCCTCTGCTTTGAAAGCGGCGAGTTGTTGGTAGAAGACTTGGGCTCCACCAATGGAGTCATGCTGAATGGCGGGCGCGTGAAACGGAGTCATCTGAAGCACGGGGACCGCCTGGTGGTGGGTGACTTCACGTTCCTTTTGAAGGAGACTGCGGAGCCGACCGGTCTCAGTTCCTTGATCAGCTACGAGCGCGGGGGCACCGTCTTCGACAAGATACTTGGAGAGGGTGGAACCGGGCGACTGCCGGTACTGTACAAGGCGGCGCAAGTACTGGGCAGCGTATTTGACGCGGATGAACTCCTCCGGCAGATTCTCGATACGATCTTTGAGGCGCTTCCGGCTCAGCGCGGATTTGTCCTTACCTTCGATTCGAAGACCGGAGCTTCCGAAATTCGCGCCAGCCGCACTCGAGGTCCCAAGTCGGAAGGTTTGCCGGTGAGCAAGACCTTAACCGATTACGTGCTCACGCAACGCAGCGCAGTGCTTACGCTCAACGCGCAGGAAGACGACCGGTTCAGCGCCGCTGCCAGCGTCGTCACCCATAACATCCAGGCGGCGATGTGTGTGCCTATGTGCGGGCGCGAAGCGGTCATCGGTGCCATCTACGTGGATACCGGGTCGCAGGCCAAGCCATTCAACGATGATGATTTGGAACTGCTCACCGCCATCGGCCGCGTGGTCGGCGTGGCCGTCGAGAATGCGCGCCTCTACCAGGAAAACCTCGACGGCCAGCGCCTGGCAGCGATTGGTGAGGCGACGGCCAGCATCGGGCATTGCGTGAAGAACGTGCTTACCGGCTTAAGCGGCGGCGCGCAATTGATTGACCGCGCGTTAGAGAAATCGGATCACCAAACGATGGTTCAAAGCTGGCCGCTCGTCCGCCGTGCCATCGAGCGGATTGATAATCTCGTGCAAAACCTGCTTTCGTTCTCGCGAGACCGGAAACCCGACCTGGCGCCCACGAATTTAGACCAACTGGTCGAGGAAGTCCTGGACTTGCTGCGGCCGCGCGCGGAAAAGGCGGGGGTCCGGATAACTCTACAGGCAAACGCGCCCGATCTCGTGGACATGGACCGACGCGAAATGTACCGCGTCATTCTCAATCTGGTTGCGAATGCTATTGACGCCTGCGAACCGACCCGGGGCGCGGTGATCGTGCGCACCATCACCGGGCGGGACGGATGCCGAGTTGAAGTTGCGGACACTGGTCCCGGCATTGACCCCGAAATTCTACCTAAACTGTTTCAAGCATTTATGAGCACCAAAGGGTCGGCCGGCACGGGCCTGGGCCTCGCCTGCAGCCGAAAGATCGTGCAAGCCCACGGCGGAGATATCACGGTCCGCAACAACCCCGGCACGGGCGCCACCTTCATCGTCACCCTCCCAACCTCCGCCCAAGACACCCGCGCGTAAAAAGCATGAAGGGTGAAGTGTGAAGGATGAAGCATGAAACCCGGATTATCGTAGCGGATCGAATCCGTGGGCCCTATTTTCGGCGTGCATCCTTCAGCCTTGCCACTTCAGACTTCATCCTTCACACTTCCGTCTTCAGTCGACCAGTGTTCGCGGACGAAGTGTTTGGCTTCTTCGGGGGTAGTGACGCGGCCTTCGAGTTGGGCGTCTTCGATGGCGCTGAGGATTTCGGCAAAGACTGGGCCTGGCGCATAACCCATGGCAATGAGGTCGTCCCCGCGGATCAGCGGTTCTGGGGCCACCTCTTCGGGACGCAGATTCTGGAGGTAGCGCTCGATCCAGTGGATGTTGTCGAGGTCACGGTGGCTGGCGAGGCAATCCAGACGGCAGAGTTCGAGCAGTTCGGGGA
>JACQVH010000142.1 GCA_016209895.1 Candidatus Hydrogenedentota bacterium
AAACTCGACGTGGACCTCGATTTAGGCGACGCAACAGTGGAAGACTTTCCAAACGCGAAGTGGGAACTCTTCGAAGGGCCGTCAAGCCCTCGATGGTTACCCACGGATCCAAAGAACCTAGACGGCGAACTGTCGGGACCGACCGTGGGGGGTCTATATAAAGTCAGGCTGGTCTTAAATCCGAATGAGACCGACGAGGAAGTCAAGCGACAGCAAACTTGCATCGCCCAACTTCTCTTACCCTACGCCGGGAACGACATTGCGGATTGGCTGATCCAAGAGGCGAGATACATCGCCGAACCCGGCGGGATGGCAGAAGACTGGCAACGCTACGTCATAGCCCTGGCGGAACAAAATGGGTGGGAAACTCACGATGAGTACATACCAGTCGGCACGGAATACTACATCGCGTCATATAACCCCGACCAATTTGTGCAGCGGGCCTTTACCAGCGTCGCGGCTTTTAGCTTCGACTATTTTGGAGTTGTGGGAATACCAACGACGGATCCTCAGCACGGAACCGCGAGGTACAGCTATCATTTGGGGCAATCACGGCTAACCGATCCCGTACGAGATCCCCTTGGACCTGGCCCTCCGAAGGAATGGATGTTTCCGGCGTATTCGACAATCAATGGTGTGGTTGTGTCCCGTGGGCGACTTAACAGCGCGCTGTTTGGTGTTTGGGGAAGAGCTTGCGGGAACACCCTGTCGGAACTTAAGGAAGGGGCAAACATGTTCCGATTCTTTGTTCATTGGCGTCTCCATGATACGCCAGCCTCGGCACGGAGCATTGATGTGGGAAGCGCGCTGTACGAAGCCGTGCTGAACGAAATGAGCAATCAGGAAATACGAGCGGAGGTGCTAGCTCCAGAGAATGTTTTTCGCACGCAGGACGAAATCCCGTCGGACGTCGCAAGATTAGAGCCTCCTTACTTCGTCCCGATATACCGTCTGAATCTGCAGAAGTTGCTGTGGCCGTCACCCTTTGGAGGAAGCGTAGCTGCAGCCCAATACGACTGGGGAGAGGATGGAGGAACCACTGATACGGGAGAAGGATACACTCGACCGTTGATTTTTCTGCAGTACGAAAATCTGGATCTTAATCCATTGACAAACAGCGGAGAGTGAAGGGCTCCTACCGTCCCTTCGACACTTTATACTAGAGATTGTGATGTCGGAAGTGCACTCGTTGCTCGCATAATGTATTTTCCACCGGTAACTTGGGTGGTGGGTAAAGAATACTGGTATTCACACCGAACACAATCCGTTAGCCGTTTGGGAAAATAGTCTTAGATGGGAGGTTCAATGGACTTTGGGCGTGCGACTGCCCAAGGAGGCTTTGTGATGTTTTGGTTCGTAGTTTCAGTGGCGTTAGTGAATGCGGATGCCGCACCAGGAATCGTAGCCGACGCACCAAGTGCATGCGCGGTGTATGAACGACTTGGTGAATTATGGCGGAGTCGGGAGTTTTCGGTGCTGGACAGATACGTCGACACCCTGGATCGCGAGCATCCCGGTTATGTTCCCGCTACGCTTGCAAGGATTGTCGCCAGATACTTGGACGGAGCGCGCTCGGAAGTGGTGGTAGTTGAATTGACAAAGCTGTTAAATGAAGTCGAGCCATTAATGCCATTGGTGTCGCCTGATTTCGTCGAGGCGGTCAAAGTGAAAATCAAGAGACACGAAAAATTGATTGAACTGTTGGAACCAGTGGGGTTGTCACCCGACGAACGGCTGAACCGCTTCAGTCGGAAGCGGATGGACACGAACTCACTCGACGAACACGGTTTCGAAGTCCTTTTTCTCTTTGCGCCAGAGATTAACCTCCCAGTGTCGTTAAGCGATATTGATAAATGGCTGAAGAAGCCTCAGACAGAACTGCAGGTAAATGAGGACGAATTTCAACGGGCGCTAAAGGTATTGCAGCAGGGGGCAGACGCGCCAAGGCAAGCTGAGCGGGATGCAATCTCGACTTTGGGTACCATGCGGAATAAAGAAGCGCTTGGATACCTCTGTGATTTGCTAGTCGGCACGGACGATGTCCGTGCCGCATGGGCTGCGGAGGCAGTGAGTTCTTTCGGTGAGGATGCCGTTTCAAGCCTACTTACAATTCTTCAAGAACCGGCCCTTCATCCAACGAAGAGACGCATCATTTGGGCTCTCGTAAGAATTCACGCGCACCGAGCAGATGTGCGGCAAGTCGTGGAGCAAGAAGGCCAAAAGGCTAGGCTGCTGAGGGAATACGTTGACCAAGCTTTGCGGTATCTGCCGTGAGTGGTCCATCGGCTTCGGCGTAGGACGATGGCTATTTTGACGGCGGTTCTCCACCGCAGGTGCCCGACAACAATTCTACCAGAAGAGGATCCGTGGTGAGATCGAGAGGAACCCGGCCTGATGCATCCTCGGAACTCTTTTGCGCCCCGTGTGCCAGGAGGAGGCGCACAGATTCCACATCGCCACGTTGGGCAGCGGCGTGCAGTGGCGTGCTGCCGCAGCCGGCAGATAAGCGATTTGGGTTTACGCCGTGGTCCAGCAGCATCTTCAGCAATACAACATGGCCCGTCTTCGCGGCTGATTGAAGACTACGGACAAGCACGTCCTCGCCGGCCCGGACCATTAGCAGTTCGAAAGTGGCTTGGTTTTCTGCCGTGGCTGCGCCACCAAGGCCGACCAGAAATGCGTGTTCCCCATAGCGCAGCCGAAGCAGTTGTTCGAGGAGTTCCGGCGGGCCGCACGTGGCAGCCTGTTTCAACGCAGTGTCACCCTTGCTGCTCATGTATTGAGGATCGGCTCCTGCGTCAATGAGCACTCGTGCCGTTTCAATATACCCTCGTGGGACAGGCGTACCCATTTCCCGGAACCCACATACGCTCTGCACGACAATATCTAGTGGTGCATCACCCGCCAAGCTGGCCCGGAGATTAGGTTTTGCTCCATGTAGCAACAGAATTCTACTCACATGTTCATTGCCCGCCTCTGCGGCAAGGTGCAATGGTGCCAAATACTTGTCCCAGGGAGAGCTGGTGTCAAAGAATGGCCGGCGAGGCCTGAAGTTGGGGTCCAAACCCCGCTCCAGGAGTGCGGTGATCTGGACAACGTCCCCCGCCTCTACCGCTTTGATCAATGCCTTGTACCGGCTCGGGATCGAGGGACGAAAGATGAATGCGAAGAACCCCAGGACGGTCACTATGATCACCAAAGTAATCCAACGAGACTTTCGCATCTGGTTCAATATTATAACCGGCGCTCATTCTAAGAAACAGAGTCCACTGTCCCGGACCTGCCTATTCCGCATTTGCAAATCCGGTGCCGGGGGTTTCGATGCTTAGGATGTCGCCGGGTTGGATATTGATGGCGCAGTGGCCCGGGAGTTCGCCGGTTTCGTGCGCGCGTTGGAGAAGGTTGCGGCCGCGTTGGCCCGGTTCGGCACCGTTGACGCCGTAGGGCGCGTATACGCGGCGTTCGGACCGGCTATGCCTTCCGAAGGTCCCGTCAATGTGTCGCATTCTATCTTTCGTGTCCCGTGCATTGGCCATACTCTCCATACCGAACCGAGCGCACACAGAATCCAGTTGCCAAGAGTTTTGGGATTGTGTAGTGTCCGTTTTCATGGACTACCGTGGTGCGATTCTATGTTGGACTAGCCTGATTACTGTGGTCATGGCGGAAGCCTGCGCAGACCAACCACCGAAGATGCTGGCGTATTCGGCGTTCCCGACACCGTATTTTAATGACGACGCCGACGGCGTGGCTCATCTTTATGACGGATTCTTCTTCGTCATAGGCACTTGGGACGAAGGGGTCCCGAATCTTCTCGGACTTCCGGGCGAACCCGCGCGGGACAGCCGCTGGAAGGAGCAGGTCCGCGAGAACCTGCGACACTTGCGGGCCGTGGGTGTGACCGAGAATTTGCTGGGGATTTCGTTTTCCGAGAGCGCACCGTGGCCATCTCCACAAACTCTCCTCGAACCGGCGTATACCGAAAAGATGGCGCGCCACTTCACCGCGCTGGGCCAAGCCGCAAAGGACTTGGGCTTCCGCGGCGTGAGCATTGATATCGAATACCCCTACCCACGCTATGAACTCGACCACGAAATCTATACCTACGAGGGCTACACCGCCGAGGACTTGCTGGCGGCCGCAGCGAAGCAAGGGCGCACGGTCATCTCGGCGGTGCTGGACGCATTCCCCGAAGCGGTGGTGTTCGTGCTGCCCGGAGAACTCGCGAACCGTCCGCTTTCCCGTGCCTTTCAACTCGCCATGGTGGAGACCATGGCCGAGCGTGACGCCCCGGGCGGATATCACCTCGGTTACGAACGTGCCTATGGTCTGCTCGATCCCGTCACGCAAGTCGCGATACCTCGCGTGGGCGACTGCGACGCGGAACGCTGGTTGAGCGCCGCCGCGCTCGAATACTGGAAACGGCGGTGTACCGTAGCACCGGGCGTGTGGCCGCTGCATATGGTCGAGACGAGCGGAAAGGATTACCCGAAACGGGCGTGGTCTGAGGAGATGGCGGAATTGCGGCAGCAGATGGGCATCCTCCGCGCCGTTGCGAAACGCTATATCTGGTCGTTCTCCGGCCAACCCGTCTGGTTTCTGCCGACCGCCGAGACCGTCGAACACTACGCACTGCCAAAGCCGAATTTCGAGGACGCGGAAGAGGCCGTCGCCGGTTGGCACCGAATTCTCACCGAACCATCGACGAGGCTTGACCCGCGATTGGAACGATTAATCGGAGTCGTAGCAGATTTCGACCGAGGAAGCATGAGTGCGCGTGAATTCTGCAACCGCTTGGGCACGCCGGGCACTTGGCTGCTGCTGGGACCACTGGGAAATCCATTCATAAATCCGCCTTACGCCGCCACCGCAGCGGCGCTGCGTCCCGTCCGCATGGACGAGCCGATCCACGGTCGCGACGGCGCGGTCCAATGGCGCCTCTTTCCGGATAACGAACCCACGGGCAGCGTGCGATTGATGGCCGCGCATGACTGGCGCGATACCGACAAAGCGTCCGCCCACTTGGTCACCATGATACAAGCGAAGAAAGAGACCGACGCCTTACTACGGATGAACTGGGACGATGGCGTCGTAGTTTGGATCAACGACCAATTGGTCTTCGATCATCGGACCTATCCCCCGCGTGGCCACGGACTACTTTATCGGGACCGGTACTTGTTCGAAGACCACGTGCCAGTCCACATCCCGCGCGGCGAGAGCCGCCTTACCGTCACCAGCATCAATTCCCACGGCCACTGGGGCTTCTGCCTGCGCATCACCGACCCGGACGGCTATCCGTTGGAAGGAATCCGCTTCCGTGTGCCATCAGGTAATGGCTTCGATTGGAAATGAGACTCCATGACCCAGACATCATTTGGCATTCGGCATTCGCTATTTGGCATTGATTCAAAAAGTGTCCGGGGCCGGACGCTGGGGAGGACGCCCGGCCCCGGGGGAGGGAAGGCTATGGAACCTGTTGGGGAACAGGCCCCTAAGCCCACGATCATGACGGCCGGCGGGGCAGCCGGCGTCATGGGTCATACGCCACATTAGGCTGCTTGGGGCATGTGGGTAGTGAAGCTCAACTGTACACCGTCGGCATCGGCGGTGACGGCCGTGCCTTCCTGAACGCGGCCTTGCAAAATCTCCATCGCCAGCGGATCGAGTACCATCCGCTGAATCGCGCGCTTCAACGGGCGCGCGCCGTAATTCGGATCGTAGCCGTGCTTGGCCAACAGGTCGCGCGCGGCTTCCGTCAATTCAATCGCAATGTGCTTCTCCTCGAGGCGCTTGGCCAATCGCTTCATTTGCACGTCCACGATGCGGCGGATGTGTTCCGGCTTGAGCGGATGGAACACCACGATGTCGTCCACCCGGTTCAAGAATTCCGGCCGGAAGTGCCGGCGCATAGCGTTCATGACTTCCTCGACCTTCTCGTCGTAGCGACCGCTCGCTCGCTGGAAAACCTCGCTGCCGAGATTCGAAGTCATGATCACCACCGTGTTCTTGAAGTCCACGGTCCGGCCTTGGCCATCGGTCAACCGTCCGTCGTCCAGTAGTTGTAACAACAGGTTGAAGACTTCCGGATGCGCCTTTTCAATTTCGTCAAGGAGCACGACGCTGTACGGCCGCCGCCGAATCGCTTCCGTGAGCTGGCCGCCTTCTTCATAGCCGACGTAGCCGGGCGGGGCACCGATGAGTCGCGCGACCGTGTGCTTTTCCATATATTCAGACATGTCTATGCGTACCATCGCGTGCTCGTCGTCAAACATCAGTTCGGCCAGCGAACGCGCCAACTCGGTCTTTCCGACGCCGGTCGGGCCGAGGAAGACGAATGAGCCGATGGGACGTTCCGGTTCCTTCAACCCGGCGCGCGCACGGCGCACGGCGTCCGACACCACGCGGATGCCTTCTTCCTGGCCGATCACGCGTTGACTCAATTGCTGTTCCATCCTCAAGAGACGGGACATCTCGCCTTCCATCATCTTATCCACGGGGATGCCCGTCCAATGGGACACGATCTTGGCAATGTGTTCCTCCACGACTTCTTCTCGCAGGAAGCTACCGCTCTTCTGCACCTCCGCCAGCCGGGCATTCTCGGCCTGCACTTTACGCTGCAAATCCGCGATTGTCCCGTAGCGCAGTTGCGCTACCTTATCGAGGTTGCCGGCGCGTTCCGCGATCTCTTCCTGGCGCTTCGCCTCGTCAATTTCCGCATTCAGCTTCCGAATGCCATTAATGACGTCTTTCTCAGCCTGCCACTGGCCCTTTTTCGCGTTTAGCTCTTCGTGCAAATTCGCGGTCTGCTTCTCAATGGCTTCGCGCCGGTCTTTGCTGGCCGGGTCTCTCTCTTTCTTTAACGCCAAATGCTCGATCTCGAGTTGACGAATGCGCCGGTCGAGGACGTCAATCTCGTAGGGCATACTCTCGATCTCGATGCGCAACCGCGACGCTGCCTCGTCAATCAGGTCAATCGCCTTGTCCGGCAGGAACCGGTCGGAGATATACCGGTGACTGAGCATCGCCGCTGCCACCAGCGCCGCGTCCTGGATACGTACGCCGTGATGAACCTCGTACTTTTCCTTCAATCCACGCAAGATTGCGATGGTATTCTCAACGTTCGGCTCGCCTACGAATACCGGCTGGAACCGGCGTTCGAGCGCCGCGTCTTTCTCCACGTGTTTGCGATATTCATCCAGCGTCGTCGCGCCGATGCAATGCAATTCGCCGCGCGCCAGCGCTGGCTTGAGCATGTTCGAAGCGTCCATGGCGCCCTCCGCCGCGCCGGCGCCCACGATGGTGTGCAATTCGTCTACAAACAGGATAATGTTGCCGCTCGCCTCTTCCACTTCCCGCAGCACCGCCTTGAGCCGGTCCTCGAACTCACCGCGGAACTTGCTCCCGGCCACCAGCGCGCCCAAGTCCAACTGCGCAACGCGCTTGTTCTTTAGATTCTCCGGGACATCGCCCGCGACCACGCGCTGGGCCAGTCCCTCAACAATTGCAGTCTTACCCACACCCGGCTCGCCAATGAGTACCGGATTATTCTTCGTGCGCCGCGATAACACCTGGATCACCCGCCGGATTTCTTCATCCCGGCCGATGACCGGGTCCAGTTTTCCCGCCCGTGCCAATTGCGTCAAGTCGCGGCTGAATTTCGCAAGCGCATCGTAAGTGGCCTCCGCATTCGGGTCGGTGACGCGCTGGGTGCCGCGAATTTCCTTCAGCGCCGTCAGGATCGCATCCTTGGTCACACCATGATTGCGGAGGATTTCACCGGCCGAATCCCGGCGAGCGTCCAACATGCCGAGCAGGAGATGTTCCGTACTTAGGTATTCATCCTTTAGGGATTGTGCGGCTTTCCAACTCTGATTGAGCGCCTGCTGCGCCTCGTTGCCGAGCCCGACGTTCGCCATGCCCACGCCGGAAACGCGAGGCAACGCATTGAAACACGTCTCCAATTCCTGTTGGATTTGGCGGACAGGGATACCCAACCGCCGCAAAACGGCGGGAACGGCCCCCTGATCCTGACCAATCAGGGCCGCAAGTAGATGCGAGGACGTAATCTCAGGATGCCCGTAACCAGAAGCCACATTCATGGCTTCCGCCAGTGCTTCCTGCGCCCGTATCGTGAGCTTATCCAGTCTCATGGTCCCTGTTCAACTCCCTCTGGGAATATAATTCCGAGAGGTTAGAATCAAGTTCCATACCAACTTTCAGAACATTGATTCCCAAGCACTTACGAACGGAATTTACATTGAATCGTGCGTTTCTCGCCCCAAGTGCGTCTCATTCTGAAACACTTTGCTTCAAAAGAGGTACCCATTCTCACTGCGTAACCTTTCAAATCACTGTAACTTTCTGCCTTCGTCCGATATAATAAACACTGGACAACAAGGGAACCATCGCATGGCCTTGGTGCTTATTGCCGACGACGACGCTTCGACTGTGGAATTGCTGACGGCCGCACTCGCGGTAGACGGACACGAAGTGTTGTGGGCGATCAATGGACAGGAAGCGATTGAACTGACGCTGGTGCGTGGCCCGGACTTGGTATTCCTCTCTCCGACCCTGCCTGTCTTCAACGGCTATGAGACTTGCGCAACGCTCCGCGGCGATCCCGAAGTCCCACCCGGGCTGCCAATAGTTTTCCTCGTTGCGCACGACCTCGACCCCGTCAAAATGGAGCAAGTTGGTGTCACTGCCGATTTCCCGAAGCGCCACACCCACGCGGAACTCCGCGAACTGCTCTTGAAACACCTCGGCGAAAAGGCCGTGGCGTAAGCACGGCCGCTAAGGGTGGCGAACGACCCACGCCGGGCTATGGGATTGTTCTCTTGTCGCCCAATGCCTCATTAATCCGCTCATCCTTGGGTTCATAGATTCCTTTGCGTTCGGCGCCGTCGGCAACTCTTTCCAATCTCAATTCCGCCCAATAGGGAAAGTGATCTGAGGCCGCGGTCGTATCCACAGTCACGACGAACCCCGAAGCGAGAAGACTGAACTGGGCGGACACAAGGATCAAATCTATGCGCGGTGCAATATACCTCATGTCTCGGTCGGCTGACTCCCGCGCGTTCCAAGTATCGCGGAATTGACTCATCAGCATCCTGACGCCTGGGGCGTCTGTGGTTTCGTTCCAATCTCCGACCATGACGGTCGGCTCGCTACCGACGTGGGAGAGAATCGCGGCAATTTGTTCCTTTCGCTGTGTGGGCCAAAGGCTGAGATGGGTATTGAATACCTCGACCGGTTGACCCGCAATTAAAACCGTAGCTCGCAGACAGCCGCGTGGTTCCGCGCCTTGTGGTGTCGGTAGACGAATGTTCTCATGTCGAATGACTTCCAAACGAGTCAGTATCGCGTTACCGTAATCGCCGCCGTCCAGCTTCAGATTCGGCTCGAAGATCGCCGGCATGTTCAGCTTCTTTGCGAGTTCTGCCGGAATATCCAGTTTTCCGCTGCGCGGCACATTCCGATCCACTTCTTGCAGGCAAACTATATCGGCTTGCGCACTCTTGATGACGCCGGCGAGACGGTCGAGGTCCACTTTGCCATCCCGTCCCTCTCCGTGGTGGATGTTGTAGGTCAGCACGCGAAATTTTGTGTCGCCAAAACCGCTCGCGGCGAATCCGCAAGCAAGGGCCGCAAGAACCAGCAATCTACTCATCTTTCGCGTCTCCTTTCTTGGCCAATCGAGTGAGCGCTCGTCCAATCTTGAGGCGGATGCCTAGCACCCGCTTGGCGGTTTCTTCCAGCGCCGCGGGCGGGACTTCCGTGGGAAACATCTGATGCGAGGCCAGCCGCCGCAATTCCAAGTCATCCGTTTCATTGGCCTCGATTGCCTGCTCCAACATCGCTAGATACTCGTAATCTTCGAGACCGTCGCGCAACCGCTCGATGCGCACGCTGGGCACCGGCGCGCCGGGACCAGGATAGAACAAGAACTCGTTCCCGGTTCCGCCACCTTCCCATGCATTGGAACTCTGAGGCAGCCAGTTCAGCGGCCAACGATTCAGCGCATCATAGATGAACCCACCAAGGTGATGGCCCCAGCACACCCACGGAACCAGTCGCGCTTCCACCGCGTGTGCATCCGCCGCCAGCGATGGAAACGAATCCGGCCGAACCTGCAACCACAATTCCACTGGTGGGATCGGCTCCGAGGTTTGACCGGTTTCGGGCTTGCCCAACAATACTTCCGCCACCGCCACGGGCTGTCCGCCTACGGTATCGCGAAATTCAATGTTCACGCGGCGGACTAGCTTTCCGACCTTAAACGTACCGTCGGAACGACTCAGCTCGTAAGGACCTACGGCGGGTACATGCTTCCACGACGTAGTGGCTTCAGAAAAGACCGTCCCGTCCACCGACGTGAGTACCCTGGAATCTCGCGCCTCCTGCCCAGGCTTCCAAAGAATTGCGATTTCCCGGGTCTGGACCGGTTGCTCCAACGTGATATCCAGCCATTCCGGGTTTTGATCTGTAGGCGCGCTCGCGGACTGCCAGAAAGTCAGCGCCGTGCCGTCGTAAGCATCCGTGGGTGAACCGGCGCCGCTTTCGGTGTACGCCGTGGAGGATGCTACTACCGACTGTGCCGGCTGCGCCGTCGGTCCCGTAAGTGAAACTCCCTCCCTCAATTTCGCCTGCGTCGTCGGATCGAGTTCCGCCAACGGCGCCGCGAAAATATCCGTGTATCGTTCAAAGTAAGGATGGGGCGTGCCGACCATAATCCGTTTGAACCGCTTGTCCGCCCGCCACACGCGAAGGAAGGCTCGCCGTGCCGCGTGCCATTCGCCGCGTTCCGGCAACGGCATGACCTGGACGCAGGCCCGGTTCAGCCAACCTTTACTTTGTAGCCAGTTACCGAGGTCGTGCAGGTAAAGCTGCAACGGGTCTTGCTCCATTGGCCGCTCGATGCGGCCAATCGGCGTCAGAGCGTCGGTCTCAGGGTCGCGCACCGCCTCCACGGTGGAAGATGCCGGTTCACGAACGACCTCGATCCCGTCCCGGCCCCGTCCGGCATCTATCACACTCATTCGGCCGGCGTTTGCCGCATATTCGAGATGTTCCTGAAACGCCGTCGCATCAATCAGATTAGACTTTACGTTTACCAGCGACGAATCTTCCCATACGCTGTATGAAATGCGGTGCTTCGATAATGCGTCATAGATCGGCTTCCATTCGGACAGGTCGCTCGAGCGAAGCGAGTACTGCTCGCGAATCGCCTTTCGGTCCATGGGGAAGAGACTGCGCAACGTCGAGACTTCAGGCAGCGTGAAATCGAAGACTTCTATCGTCAGCGGCACCGTCCACTTCGGGCCCTTCGCGGCCTCGAGTACGATGCGTCCTTTGTGGATTCCTGCTTTCGTGTCCACCGGAATGAAGTACGTCAGCCACAAGGCGGTCGTTAGGCCGGCCTCGGCTCTCGCTGTGACGACCGGAATCAGTACGTCCGGCTCGTGTTGTGACGCGGTCCACCCACGCGAGGACGGTGCGCCAACGGCAAGGAAATCTTCGCGATAAATGATGGGAGGTGGAATCCGCTCGAGTCCCTCCATTCGCACCATCAAGTCCTCGAGCGACTTGCGGTCGGGCCGGACGCACAATTGCAGCGATTCATACTCGTCGCGGGCCGCATAGATGCGCGCTTCCAACTTGGCCCCACGGCTCGGCAGACTGTCCGGATACACATTCACTAAGCTCGACTCCACCCAGACCTGCGTGGCCGCCAACACCTGACACAACGCCATCAACGACGTACACATGTCTGTCTATTATGTGGATACCGCACGCCCGCCGCAATGAGCGGACCCGTTGAAGTCGCCGGCGCGAAAGTCTAGTGTATCGCTCGTTGGCGCGGGCTTTGGCCCGGCTACAGTGCGGTAACAAGACGGAGGACGCTATGGGGAAGATCAAGATTGGTTTCGCAGGGGTAGGATACATGGGACAGGTCGCTCATTTGCGGAATTACTTGCGGAACCCGGACTGCGAGGTCGTGGCGATTGCCGAACCACGCGCGGAATTGGCGCGGCGCGTCGCGGAAAAATATGGCATTCCGCGCATCTATCAGAATCATCTCGAACTGGCGGAGGACAAGGATGTCCAGGCCGTCGTGGCCAGCCAGCCGTTTTTGCTCAACGGTTTCATTACCATCCCGTTGCTACAGGCGGGCAAAAACTGTTTCATCGAGAAGCCCATGGCCGGAAGTCTCGAGGAGGCGGAGGAAATGGTCCGGGCGGCGCGCGACAGCAACGTCCTGATTATGTTGGGATTCATGAAACGTTACGACAGCGGCGTGGCCCGCGCCAAGGAGTTTCTCGATCGGGTTTACGTCTCGGGCGAGTTCGGCGAACCGGGACTGGTCAACGCCTACTGTTTCGGCGGCGACTGGACCCGGCAGATCGAAGGACCGATTTCTACAGACGAACCCTTCCCCAAGAATCCGGGATTCACTCCCAAACAACCGACCTGGATGACCGACGCGCAAAAGGACACGTTCAACCTCTACATGAACATCTTCTCGCACAACGTCAACCTCGTTCGATATCTGTTCCCGAAGAAGCTCGAAGTGCGGACGGCGGTGCTGCGCGAGCGGTCCATGACCCAATCCACCGTCCTCGAAGGCGACGGCGTTATTGTGAACCTCTACGGCATGGGCGTGAGCACGGGCTGGTGGGAAGAGCGGACCGAAATCTACTTCAGCAATGGTTGGGTGCGCGTGCTCACACCCTCGCCGTTGGCCGTGCAGGACAGCGCTACCGTCGAAATCTACCACGCGGGAAAAGTCCAGGAGACACGCGTCCTGCGCGGAAAACCGTATTGGGCCTTCCGCGCCCAAGCCGACCATTTTATCGAGTGCCTAAAAGAAAACAAGTCGCCGCGAACAAATGGCGAGGAGTGCCTCGAAGACATGCGTCTCATGGAAGATGCCTTCCGCAAAGCCCAATGGGTATAGCCCGGCAGTGTCCAGCCTGGGACCTACAACTTCACGCTGCTCAAAATTATGACAAATCATCTGTCGTTTTTTTGAGCATACGTTGCAGGTCGTACAAGTTAGGCGGGAATCCCTTAAGAATCGGAAAAGGACCCAGCATTGTACTACAATGGTCTGCGGCACGCGATGGTCTTTACTGGCGTTTGGAACGCAAGTTGCGCTTTATACCGCATGACGTTCGGCCACGGCACACGGCGACTTTTCTGCGCAAATTTTGAGCAAAGGCCGTGCCTGTGGCTTCCAAACTCGTTTACACTCCGCCACTTAACTTGGATGACTGGAAACTGGAAATGGGAAACCGTAAACCGGGGGTAATGCCCTCAAGTGCCCCCGTATGTCCGTTATTTCCATAGGGTGAACATGAAGCCTTTAGTACTTTTCGAAAGTTTCGAAGTGGTGTATAATGAGTTGTTTCCGTCATGGGGAACGACGGAAGCTGGTACTCCCTCGGCGTGAAGACCGGGCTCGGTGGGGCCGACACTCCGGTCCGCGGTCCACACTCACGACGGTGGGGACAAGCTTCTTGAAGTAAGACCTGCCCGCAGGTCTTGCAGGTGAGGAGTGATTATGGAACGTGATCGCAATCTACTATTCGGAGTCTTCGCCGTCCAACTGAACAAGGTAAGTCCCTTGAAACTGGTCGAGGTGGCGGCGACTTGGGCCATTGACCCCTCGCGCGACCTCGGCGGGCGTTTGGTCGAAGCGGGCCTCATCACGGCGAAGGATGAACAGATGATCGGCGGCCTGGTAGGCGAGGCCGTCCGCGCACACGGCGGTAGTGCCGCCGATACCTTACAGTCGTTCGGCGGGAATGAAATTCTGCAACGCAGTTTCCTGGGCGCTCTCGAACTGACGGAGTCCGGCGATCTGTTAACGCGCCCTGGACCTCAACCGGCCCATATCGAACTTGACCAACTGGACGTACCCGCCGTCGAGGAAACGCCCGGACGCTACACGCACGTCAGCGAATATGCGCGGGGCGGGATGGGCCGCGTGCTCCTGGTGCACGACCAGCACTTCGGCCGCAACGTAGCCTTGAAAGAGTTGCTGCCGGCCCAGTCGGCTCCGGACGCCGCGACAGAGATTCCCAGCCCGGTGCGGTTGTCGGCGCCATACGTGGCGCGGTTCCTGCAAGAGGCGCGCATCACCGGACAGCTTGAGCATCCCTCGATTGTACCCGTCTACGAACTCGGCCACCGGCGCGACGGCACGTTGTATTACACCATGAAGCTGGTCCGCGGCCAGACCCTTTCCAAGACCCTCGCCCAGGCCGGCACCCTCGAGAGCCGGCTCAAATTCGTGAACCATTTTCTGGGACTATGCCACGCGATTGCCTACGCCCACGACCGCGGCGTGATCCATCGCGACATCAAGCCCGCCAACATCATGGTCGGCGAGTTTGGCGAGACGGTAGTGATTGACTGGGGCCTGGCGAAAGTCAAGGGGCGCGAAGACCTGATCTCGGACGAACTGCAGAAGACGATTCACGGTTTGCGGCTCGACGAAGACGCCCACTTGGCGAAGACCACGTACGGCCACGCGCTCGGTACTCCCAACTATATGCCGCCCGAACAGGCCCTCGGCCAACTCGAGCAGGTGGACGAACGCTCCGACGTCTACGCGCTGGGCGCGGCACTCTATGAATTGCTGACTGGCAAGCCGCCTTACAACGCGGGCACGGTCCTGGGGATTCTGGACCAGGTTATCTCGCAGACGCCGACGCCGATCACGTCGCTCGAACCGAACGCGCCCGCTGAACTGGTCGCCATCTGCGAACGCGCCATGCAGCGGAACCAAGCCGAGCGGTACCAGAGCGCCAAGGAACTCGCGTCCGAGATTGACCGGTTCCTCACCGGCGCAATGGTCCAGGCCTACAGCTACGGCTTCGGAGAACACCTGCGCCGGTTCGTCAAGCGCCACCGGGCCGCCGTCACCACGACCGCCGCTGCCGCCGCCGCCGTGATGGTCCTTGGCATATTATCCTATGTCCAAGTGGTCCAGGCTAAGGACGAGGCCCTCCTGGCACGAGACAGCGAACGCGACCTGCGCGTGATCGCACAGACCGCCCAGGAAAAAGCGGAACGGCAGGCCTACACCCTCAGTGTCATGCTCGCCGAGTCCAAAGTGCGGGATAACCGCTACGACCTCGTCGAAGCCGCCCTTGACGGCGCACCCAAAGACCTTCGAGGCTGGGAGTGGCAATACCTGAAACGCCTCTGCCACCTCGACATCGCGACGCTCAAGGGACACGCCAAGACAATAGAGGACATCGCCCTGGACCCGAGTGGTACCCGACTCGCTACCGGGTCCAATGACGGTACGAGCAAGCTCTGGGACTTGACCGCGAACCGCGAGATTCGAACACTCAAAGCGAGCCCTGGCTCTGTGGAAGCGGTGGCATTCTCGCGCGACGGCAAACGATTGGCTACCGCTTCAGTTGGCGGCTCCGCTAGCAGTATACAATTCTGGGATGTAGAATCCGGCCAAGAAATACTGTCCGTCCAAGCGGATCGGGAAGCGGTTGCCAAGGCACTTCCGTGGGGCTGGAGCCCGGACGGCCAGCTAATTCTCATCCTTGACCCCAAGCAAGGCGCGGTTCGGGAAGTGAATGCCGACACCGGGCAGGACATTCGAACTCTGAAGTGTTACGAGAACGACGTGTGGACCGCCGCGTTCAGTAACCGCGGGGACAGATTTGTCACAACCGGGTCCAACGATCTAGCCAAGATTTGGGAGACTGCAACCGGTAATTTGCTGGCCAGTTTGGAAGGCACTACGTCTACAACCGACGACGTACGGTTCAGCGCAGATGACCGCTGCATCGCGATCAAGTGCCTAGGCGGGCCCGGCCTTGGCGACTATGTGCGTCTATACGACGCGAGTACCTATGCCCCCGTGAATGAATTGCGAGGTCATACCGATGCCGTCCTTGACTTGGCGTTCAGTCCCAGTGGCGATCAAATTGTAACGGCAGGACAAGACCGCATCGCGAATCTGTGGGAGACGTCTTCCGGAAAGTTGCTGCATACGCTCCGCGATCACGAAGAGGCTGTCGCGCGGGCCGCATTCAGTCCTGACGGAACGCGGCTGTTGACCGTTTCGGCGGACTATACGGCCAAAGTGTGGGATGTCGTGTCGGGAACGGAATTGGCCACCCTGACCGGGCACCGACGCGAGGTTGGCAGGGGTATCTTTTCTTCGGACGGCACGCGCATCCTTACGGCGTCTAGCGACTCGACCGTGAAGGTGTGGGATGCTGTGGTGTTCACTGGTCCGGCCCTGCGCACGTTCAGTGGGAATACGTACCCTACACTGTGCGCTGTGTTCAGCCCGGACGGACGCCGGATCGCCACCGTGTCCGAGAACTGGCCTCTCGGAACCCCTTCGGATGACAAGACGCCTCACGCTTGGTTCGTGAAAGTGTGGGATACCGCTACCGGAGCCGAACTCGCGACCCTGGCCGAGAGTGACGCGAACATCTCCAGTTTGGCATTCAGTCCTGACGGGGAACAGATTCTAACTACCGCGGCTCAGGACAACAAGGCCAGGATATGGGACGTACCGTCGGCCACGGAGCTCCACACTTTGGCAACACATACCGGTGCACTCAACATGTGTGCCTACAGCCCCGATAGCACCCGCATTGTCACGGCGTCCCACGATAATACCGCGAAACTTTGGGACGCCGCGACTGGCCAGGAACTCGCGACTTTGCACGGCCACACGGGTAGCGTGTACTCGGCCGTCGTCAGCCCGGACGGTACTCGCGTCGTGACGGCATCGGAGGACAGCACGGCCCGGATATGGGACGGTTCCACTGGACAGCCGTTGGTGTCGTTGACCGGGCATACCTCACCCGTCCTTAACGCCGCCTTCAGCCCGGACGGCAAACTCGTAATTAGCGCGTCGTTGGATTACACTGCCAACGTCTGGGACGCGGCCACGGGCCGGGAACTGGCTTCCTTGCCGCATGACGGCCCTGTCCGGCGGGCGTACTTCAGTCCCGACGGCACTCGGATCGCGACCAGTTCCGGCGACTATTACGCGCGGATATGGGACGCAAAGTCGTACGAACTACTCTTGACTCTGCCGTGCGATCGGGAGGTGTGGGACGTCGCATTCAATCCGGACAGTACCCGGATCGTGACTGCGTCAGGAGATCGAACCGTCCGCGTGTGGGACATTGTGACTGGCGCGAACCTGGTCACCATCGAGGGTCACGGCCGCGAAGTAAGTCAGGCCATATTCAGCCCTGACGGACAATACATCCTCTCCGCCGCCCGCGACGGCACGGTCAAACTCTGGGGCGCGAACCCGACGCAGGAAAGCGTGGACGCCGCCCAGTCAAGGACAAAGGATAAGGGATAAAGGACAAATTAGGAAGGAGGACCCTGCCGTCATAGGCCGCGCAGTTCCTTGTCATGCCGAGCCTATCTGACATGCTGAGCGATAGCGAAGCATCTCGCATACTGAAGCCTCAGGTATAAGAGATTCTGAGTCCCGCGCAGCGCGGGACTTAGAATGACAAGAAGGTTGATCCTTGGGCATGCGAGATTCTTCGCTAACGCTCAGAATGACTGGAGAGGCGGGGCGTTGGGTGTACGAGATTCTTCGTCCCGCGCGGCACGTGACGAAGAATGACAAATACGAAGTGTGTGGTGCGCCGTACCCCGTAATCCGTTGCCGCGGATTAGGGGCGTAAACAAGGCTTGGGCATGTGGCGGGTGCCACGTGACTGTGTTCTGGATTGTCACCTGGAAAATGCAGAAGCGAAAGGAGAAAGGCCATGGCAAGACGCACTGTAAAACGAATAGGCCCACAAGATGGAGGAGGCGGACTAAAAAGATTCATTGACAGACGCGGTTTCATGGCGACCACCGCACTTGCCGCCGTGGGAGCGACCTGTCGAAAGTCCTCCCCGGGCGGACCGAGCCCAAGACAAGGAACCTTGCACGTGTATGTATTCACGACGGCTTCGGGTTGCACCGGTGCTTGTTACCCAAACCCCCTGGGGCACGTGTACGTTTACGGCAACGGTTTTGAAGACGACAAGAACGTGAATCAAGACGGCTATTGTAATTTTACGGTTCCAGGCGATCAGTGGTACCAGTTGGAAGGTGATTGTGGCCTCCGCCACCCCAATGGTGAGGCGTGGGTACCAGACGGCGACGAAACAACCGAAACACTCTGTTGACGATGGTTGCCCTTGAATTAGGCCCTAACGAAAGGAGACAAAACAATGGCGACGATAACGGCGATGCTTACCGTGCGCGTATACCTTCGCGAGATACAAGCTCCGGGCCGCCCCGAACCTGTCAAAATTCCGAACGCGACTGTTACGCTTGACGGAGTTGCCAGTACGCCTGACCCGGACCCCGCTAAACGGCACGTACACCACTTCAACAATGTTTCCACAGGAGATCCACCACACGAACTGCTGGCAACAGCCCCAGGAAAGGGCGACAGGGGTTGGTCAATCTGGATTCCACCAAGTGCAACTCAGTATTTCAAGAATGTTTTCTTGCTTGCAAAGGCATAGTTCTTGCCCGGTAATCGGGCTGCAAGGTAGGCGCGATTTCCGGGTCCGCACGCGCTAGGCCACGAGCGTGGCGAGGGTTGATTGTGTTTGGACGAACAGAATGGGGACATTGCTCCCCATTCTGAGAACCCGACCGGAATTCGGGGCTGCGTGTGGCACCACGACATGTGCGAAAGCACGTCCAAGGTGACCGGGGACAGCGTGACTCTCTGTCAGAGTATACACGAGGAGGAGAACGCATGAGCACCATCGAATTGAAGTACGGCGATTCGACATTGAAGCTGTACAAGAGTCCAGCCTTGATAGGCGTCCAGCCCCGCGCCAAAAGGGCAAACGTCGTTGAGTACTTAGCCGCCCGAATGGGCGCAAGGGCAACCGGTGAGTCCCTTGGTGGATTCGAGTTGGTGGATGTCGAATCGGCCGTACAGCCAATGGAAGAAGTCCTGAATACACTTCGTGCAAATCGGGAAGTTGACGTCGGCACCCACGTCTACTACACCTCGGATGACCGCGTCCCCTTGGTCCCCACCGGAGAAGTCTACATCGAATTTTCGAAACGAGCCGATCCGAAGAAGTGCAACGAAATACTGAGCACACTGGGGTTGCAAATCATCGAATCACGCGACGACCAGGAACTCATCGCGCGCGTCACACCGCTCTCTCCGAACCCCGTAGCGGTCGCCGTATCTTTGCAGAAATCCGGTCTTGTCGAGGTGGCGGAACCGGACCTCGCGACACCCGGCAGGCTGGCCTCTATCGTCATGCCTTCCGACCCGCGTCTTGCGGAGCAGTGGCATTTAAACAATACCGGTTCGATCAACGGATCATCGGTTGGATTAACGCCGGGCGCCGATGCGCGCGTTGTGGCCGCATGGCAGCGCGCCAACTCTTTGGGGGCAACGCAGGTCGTCATCGCGGTCATTGACAATGGCTTCGATTTTCAACACTGCGATCTTTCCGGGCCGGGCAAGATCGTGGAGCCGTGGGACTTCACGCGAAATAGTGCAGACCCCTGCCCGTACAACGGCTCTTGGCACGGCACAGCGTGTGCGGGCGTGGCACTGGGAAACGCCAACGCCTATGGAATCGTCGGTGCAGCGCCGGGCTGTCGGTTTATGCCGATTAGATGGGGAACCGATCTTAGCGATTCACAGTTTGTAAAGTGGTTTCGCTACGTGAAAAAACGCGGCGCATGGGTCGTCAGTTGCAGTTGGGCTGCGGAACCGAGGTATTATCCCCTTAGCACGCGCAAATCCAAGACAATCCACAAGTGTGCCACCAAAGGACGCAACGGTCTAGGCTGTGTCGTCGTGTTCGCAGCCGGGAACGAATGTAGGGATGTCAACGATCCTGCAGGGGACAGCGTAAACGGCTTTGCCATCCATCCGGATGTCATCGCTGTCGCAGCCAGTACGAGTAAGGATGAATATTCTGGCTACTCGAACTACGGCAACGAGATTTCTGTTTGTGCGCCATCCAGCGGTATCGGGGGACGCGATGTACTCACCAGTGATGTTATGGGATCGCTAGGTCGCACTCGCGACGATTTCAACCCCTATTTCGGTGGAACTTCCTGTGCCTGTGCGCTGGTGGCCGGCATTTGCGGGCTGGTACTTTCCGTAAAGCCGACCCTCACGGCAGCGCAAGTCAAAGTCTTGCTGCAGCAGACGGCTCGCAAGATTGGACCGAGACCGAGTTCGGATTATGACTCGAACGGCCACTCGACTAAGTTTGGTTTCGGATGCGTGAAAGCGGATGCCGTGGTCGCGGCCCTGATTGGCGGTGGCCCTTGAAAAATGAAAAAATGAGGCCACCCGGATTTCCGAATCCGGATCGTCTTGACCCCGACAGGTGACGGGTGGCACGGTTCGCGCCGACGGCGTGACTAGACCGGGTAATGAATGAAGCGCCTACGGCTTGCGCTGGGCGGGTGTCGTTGGGGACTTGCGCATGCTGCGGAGCAGGAGGCCGAAGAGGGCGAGGAGGAGTCCCAGGACCATGCAGGCCACCCCGCCGAGGTAGACGCCGAGGGCGGTCCGGTCGCCGCCCATGAGAAACCCGCACACAATTCCGACGGCGCCCAACAATCCGAGGAAGAGTCCGGTGAGGGCATAGTCCTGGCGGTTCACGGGCCGCGGCGGGTTTACCCAACGGGCCAACGCGGTCTCGTTGTCGAGCAGCGGGCGCAGCACGTCCGGGTCCTTCTCCGTCCGCTCGAGAAAGGTGACGCGCAGGCGGTAGTCGAGCCAACTTTGGATCAGCGAACGAACCAGGCCATACAGCAGAGCCGCGAGTACGATCAAGAGAAACAATGTGATGGTGATAGTCGTCATTTTCCTCTGCCGTCAAACCGTCCCGTGCTCTATGTGTTCTTCGCGCTTGCCCGCCGAAGATTCAGCGAAGGCGGGTTCTTTGCGGTTAACTTAACTCTTATTAACCACAAAGAACACAAAGATCGCAAAGCAAACCGTCGGAAGAATTTCTTCGTGCCCTTCGTGTCTTCGTGGTTAGTGCTTCTCGGTCGCGGCCATGGCCGCGCTCCGTCCGTCCGTGTCGCTCGTATGATTCGTGGTTCTCAATAGATCAATCTCGATAAGTTAAGACTTCCCGGTAACGCCAGAGGTTTCTGGTGTGGCAGCGGTCTCTGGCTTGTGTGTAGCCGCGTATGCGGCGGCCTGTCGGTCCAGGTAGGCCTCGAGTTTGGTGCGGAAACCGCCGACCGTGTTCGGATTCCCGGACGCGATATTGCGCAATTCCGCGCCGCTTTTCGTCTTGCTCAAGTCGTACAACTCGACCGTTCCAGTCCAGGGCCGCTGATTCGCGCCGAACGGATGGAAATCCATCTGCCACGTGAACCGCCAGCGCTGCGATCTCAGGGACAACTTGAGCGGCACACCCGTCATCGAGATTGGCTCCTGCTCTCGCGGCGCTTGCGACAGGTCCCGGCCTTCACAGGCCGACGGCGCTTCCCGCCCCGCCAGCCGCAGCACGGTCGGAGCGATATCCTGCAGCGCCACGGGCTCGACGCGAATCTCCCGTTTCAATCCGGGACCGCATAGCATGATCGGTACGCGCAACACTTCTTCGGTGAGTTCGTCGCCGGAACCGGGCATGCCACCACCATGAGCCGAGGTCAGGACAATACAGGTGCGTTTTCGCAGCTCATGATCGCGAAGGTACTGGAGGAATCCGCCGAGCCGCCGGTCGAATTCGGCCAAATCCTGCTGGATGTTGAGCGTCGGATTCACGGCCGGGGTTAGCTCCCGACGATGGAAGAAGCTCTCGAGCCGAATCGTCACCATAAACTTGATGTCCGCATGTTGATCAATCCAACCGCGTGCGCGGTCCAATACGTCGCCGGGATGGGTATCGGTAGCGAAATCGAGCGACTGGATTCCACGCTCCAGACTGGAAGCTTTGTTCGACGGTTCCCGCGCTTCGGAGCGGTCGTCGCTGAAGGCCGCCGTGGCATAATGCGCCTTATCCAGAAGTTCGCCTACGGTCTTGATCTCGGCCGACAACGGACCCCGGCGCGTTCCCAGAAACCCGTGGCGCAACGGGTTGACTCCGGTCAATACCGTCATGGACGCCGCCACCGGCTCCGGCGAAGGGGTATAAGCGTTGGGAAACACCGTCGAACTCATGATGAACCGATCCAAGTTGGGAGTCGTGCCTTCCGCCTTCCCCAATGATGAAATGTGGTCCGTGCCGAGGCCGTCCACGACGATTAGCACGAGGTTCGGCGACGTGTCCGGGGCGGTGGTTTCGCACTGGTACGGGCCGGAGATCAGAAGTTTTCGGCGGCCGGATGCGGCCGGCCGCAGACCGGTCAGGGCCGACCATCGCGGTTCCGCCGTTACGCCCCAGGTAACGCTGCAAAGTTTCGTTTCGGCCGGAATCCGGTTCGGCGGAACGCGGAGCTCGGACCAGCCGGAACGTTCTAACGCCACGCGTTGCGCCACGCGCGTCGTTTCTTTCCCTTCGAGGTTTACCGTGACAAATACCCGCTCGAGCGGAGTCAGTTCTTCACCCGATGGCGGAAGATTGGACAACCGAAACACGAGACACTGGTTCGGGTACGGTTCGACAGGTGCGCGAATCACCGCCCCTTCCGGAACTTCTCGAGCCAAAGACCATTCACTGCCTGCGACATACCAGCCGGCTTCGTCGGTCACACTCGGCCGGGCCGCACTCATGACATCCAACCAGGCAAGCGCGCAGAAGTAGGCCGCGGCGCCCGAAGCCCCGCCGGTCGTGACCCAGAACAAGCTCGTAATTCGCGTTCCGGCGACCCCGCGCAACGCGGCAAAAAACGTAACCAGCTTGAAGAACCCGTGGGCTACGGCGAATAACCCGGCGTACACGGCCGGTTCCACTTCTTTCATCAGTGGATGGGGCCAGACGACCGACACGCGCAGAATGTACGGAAGCAGCAGCAACGCCGCCAGTTGCGATAGTGACTCGCAAATGTAGACCCCCCGACTTCGGGTCGGTTTCAGGAATTGCAGCGCCCCCATGAATAGAAACTGCACGCACAGATACGCGGTCGTCACCCCTGCCGCCAGCAGTACGGCGCTTCGGAAGCCGGGCGCCATCCCCTGGTCCGCCAGGACTTGCTGGACAAATACCCCCACCATTTCCGCGGACATCCCGACGGACAGTAAATACAGCGCCGGCATGGGCTCCTATTGTTCCTCTAAAATGCCTCTGTTATCATGAGATAGTAACAAGAGAGACCCAACGGAGACTACTTCGAAGTGCTAGGAAGCCTGCTACGTTCAATCTTCGGCACCAGCAGTGACCGCCAGATAAAGGCCCTGGTTCCCGTCCTTCAGGCCGTCCGGACCCACGAAGACCGCGTGGTGCGGATGACCAATGACGAACTCCGCGCGCAGACGGGCCATTTCAAGGAGAAGCTGGCTCAGGGCGCGAGTCTGGACGAACTGCTGCCTGAAGCCTTCGCCGTGGCGTGCGAGGCCGCCAAACGCGTCATCGGCATGCGACCGTTCGACGTCCAGATTATCGGCGGCATCGTCCTGCACCAAGGCAATATCGCGGAGATGGTTACCGGCGAAGGCAAAACGCTGGTCGCGACCATGCCCATCTATCTGAATGGGTTGGACGGCCGCGGGGTTCACCTGGTTACCGTCAACGATTATCTGGCCCGGCGCGACCGCGAATGGATGGGCCCCATCTATGAATTCCTGGGCCTGACGGTGGGTCTCATCCAACACGATATGCACACCGGCGAACGGCAAGTCGGCTATCGCGCGGATATCACTTACGGCACCAACAACGAGTTCGGGTTTGACTACCTGCGCGACAACATGGCGGTTCGCCCCGACATGCGCGTCCAGCGTGAACTGAATTATGCGATTGTGGACGAGATTGACTCGATCCTGATTGACGAAGCCCGGACTCCGCTGATTATCTCGGGTCGCCCCGAAAAAAGCACCGACATGTACTACAAGGTGGACGACATCGTTCGGCGGCTGCAGAAGGACAAGCACTTCGAACTCGAGGAAAAGGGTCATCACGTCATGATGACCGAAGATGGCATGGAAGCCGCCGAGAAATTGCTGGGCGTGCAGAATCTGTACACGGACGACGCCCTGGGCATCGTCCATATGGTGGAGCAGGCCCTGCGCGCGCATCATTTCTACCGCCGCGACGACGAATACGTAGTGAAGGACGGCGAGGTGTTGATCGTGGACGAATTCACGGGGCGCATGATGGAAGGCCGGCGCTATTCGGACGGGTTGCACCAGGCGCTCGAAGCCAAAGAACGCGTGGCCGTGCAGTTCGAGTCTCAAACCATTGCTACGATCACGTATCAGAATTATTTCCGGCTGTACAACAAGATTGCGGGCATGACCGGCACGACCGCCACGGAAGCAAACGAATTCTTGCAGATATACCGACTGGAAGTGGTTCAAATTCCCACCAATCTCCCGCTGGTCCGCGACGACATGAACGACATGGTCTTCGCCACGGAACGCGGCAAGTTCCATCACGTCGTGGATGAGATCGCGCGAGTGCACGAGTCCGGTCGGCCGGTCCTGGTCGGCACCGTTTCCATCGAAAAATCCGAACGCGTGGCGGGGATGTTGCAGGAAAAGGGCATCGCCGAATTCCAAGTGCTGAATGCGAAATATCACGAGAAGGAAGCCTCGATCGTCGCCAACGCCGGCAAGCGCAGCTCCATCACCATCGCCACGAACATGGCCGGCCGCGGCACGGATATCAAACTCGGCGAGGGCGTGCGCGAGTTGGGCGGACTGGCCATTATCGGCACCGAGCGGCACGAATCACGCCGCATTGACAACCAACTCCGCGGGCGCTGCGGCCGCCAGGGCGACCTCGGAACCACTCAATTCTTCCTGAGCCTCGAAGACGAGGTCGCGCGACTTTTCGGCGGCGACAAAGTCAAGAAGCTCATGGACTGGTTCGGCAGCCAGCAGATGGACGAGGAACCGCTCAGCCAGCGGATGGTCACCCGCTCGATCGAGCGCGCGCAGCGCCAGGTCGAGGAGTACCATTTCGAGATGCGCAAGCACCAGTTGCAGTACGACGACGTCATGCACAAGCAGCGCGAAGTTATCTACGGTCTTCGCAAGGACGTGCTCGAAGACCGCGACATCACCGAGCAGTTGCACAACATGTTCGGCAACATAATCGCCGACGCGGTCCGAGACTATGCCCCGGAAGACGTCTTGCCCGATGAATGGGATTTGGATGGGTTACGCAAGCGACTGCGCCAGGTGTTCAGCTTCGATCCCAAACTCGAAGCGCCCGAGGAAGGCGAGCCCCGGCCCATGGTCGAGGACTTGGTGGATCAGGTGCTCGCTGAATATGCGCGCCGCGAAGCGCTCATCGCCGACGAACTGCGCGCCGAGTTTCGAGACAAAATCGGCGGGAACGAGGCCGACGTGGATTTCGCCAAGATCGCGCGCAAGCGCGTGCACGACCTCGAACTGATGTCCCTGCTGCGCGCCGTGGACGACAAGTGGATCGATCATCTGTACTCGATGGATTATCTTCGGGACTCGGTGCGACTGCGCGCCTACGGGCAGAAGGACCCGCTGGTCGAATATAAGTCGGAGGCATTTGAGCTGTTTCAGAACTTGATGAAATCCATCGAAGAAAACGTAACGCAAACGCTGTCCCGACTCACTGACCCCGAGGTCCGCAAGACGCGGCAGATTCAAGCCCGACGCGGCGCGTTAACCCAAGCCGAGGACCCGTTCGCACAACTGTCGCAATACTCCTACGTTTGCGCGGACAAACAGCAGGACCGCAGTTTTGCCTCCTTTGATACGAGCCGTTTCGCCCTGGCGGGACAGGACCCGAACGCGCCCCCAGCTAAAGGACAACCGGCCGCGAGACCGAAGATGGAACCCATCCGGGTCGCCGTTCGCGTCGGACGCAACGACCCATGTCCCTGCGGCAGCGGGAAGAAATACAAGAAGTGCTGCGGCGCCGAAACCGATATCTGATCGGAACCGTTGTCGTCCTGTTTTGGGCAGGAATGATGGCGCTGCTGATTTACCGCGAAGGCGTTTCCGGGCGGTTCAACACCAGTTCAAAATCCGTTCCACCCAAGAAGGGGCCGACCGAAACGTGGATGGGTATCTTCCTGCCTGCCGAAAACCAGGTCGGCTTCCTCGCTCTGCAGGAAACTCCGGAGAACCGCAACGGAACACCAGGAACGTCGTTGCTGGCCTACGCGGAAATGAAATTGATGATGCTCGGCACGCGGGCGCAACTTGCGTTGTCCGGATCGGCTTGGGCCGCGGAGGACAACTCGCTGGCCGATTTCGCGCTCCGGGCACAATCTTCGGGACATCTCTTTCGGCTCAGCGGTTCCATTCGTGAGGGTCAACTCGAGGCTAAATTACAGACCGGCGACGCCGTCGTCCCGATACATTTCCCGCTCGGAGAAAAATTCAACCTGCGAGAGGCGGGCATGGGGCCCGAACTCAATTTTGCCGATCTTGAGCCCGGCGAAGAGCGCGTCATGGACAGCCTGGACCCGGTGACCTTCGCGCCCGCGAAAGCCAAGGTGAAATGCCTGCGTCGCGAGACACTTACGGTCGCGGGCGGGCCGGTGGAGACGAAAATGTTCGAAGTTTCCAGCGGGAGCATGGTGGTCAGAACTTGGTTGGACGCTGAGGATCAAGTGGCGCGATTGGAGACTCCTTTCGGGTTCACGCTGCAGCGCATACGACCGGAGGAGGCGTGCACGCAACGGTTTGGGCAAGACTCCGAGGACCTGCTGAACATGGCCGCCGTGCGGCCGACGGGACAGCCCGTGTTCCGCGGCGCACGGCGAATGGTTGCCAAGCTCACTACAACTTCGGATGCCACGGTCCCAACCGACAGCACGCAGCGCGAATTGGAGCGTGGCGTCATCGCCATTTCCCCTCCCGACATTTCGACCGATACCGGCGCGACTCCGCCCGAGCCGCTCCCCGACCTGGAGGAATTGGCGCCGGACCCCTTTGTTCAATCGGATCAAGCGGAGATCGCGAATACCGCCTACGAAATCGTCGGCGATGAAGCCGACCCCTGGAAAAAAAGCGAGCGCCTTTACGAATGGGTGTATGAGAACATCCGCAAAGAGCCGGTACTCAGTTTTCCTTCTGCGCTCGACGTGTTGAAGACGCGCGTGGGCGACTGTAACGAGCACACCGTGCTGTTCGTCGCGCTCGCACGGGCTGCCGACATTCCCTCGCGCATCGCCATCGGAGTGGTTTGGAGCGATCAGTATGCAGGCTTCTACTACCACGCGTGGC
>JACQVH010000140.1 GCA_016209895.1 Candidatus Hydrogenedentota bacterium
GCTGACGTAAACCTCGACAGCAACGTGGACGCCGTAGACGTGCAATTGGTGATCAACGCCGCCCTGGGAATCGTCCCCACGTAATACGTGTAATGCGTATTGGGCTTGAAGAGGGCCAGTCACCTAGTGACGAAAAAGCACTTCGCCGTAAAACGGGCGGAATCCTTCAATCTGGATCCTGACGGGTCCGCATACCTCCCCCTCGGCCTGTTCATGCGTTGCCATGCCGGTGGACACACCCACTATTGAGAGCGCATTCATCGTATCAAGCTTTCCCAGCCGGTGCTTCCACGCACGCGGTAGCACTAAGAGATCAGTCTGGGTGCATACTCGCGCTTCACAGCGGATGCTTTCCCCGGGTTCGTGCGCATTTCCGACGTACACAGGTACAATTATTCTGCGCATGACCTGGCACCTCCTAGTGTAGCTTGTCCTTTATATCCCCCGCGATCCGCGTGGGAATGCCGAGGTGGAGACAGGTGGCGGCGAGTTCCTGGAGGATGTCGCCGTAGCCGATGATGATGTGGTTGGACATGTGGGAGGCCATGCATTGGTCGCGGCCGTAGCCGGGGATGTAGACGTTGGCAATGGGCCAGACCTTGGTGGTCTTGTCGAGACGGTCTTCGACCTCTTCGGGCGGGAGGTTCAGTACCTTGCCGGTGCCGCAATCCATTCCCAGTTGTCCGAAGGCTTCGTAGAACCGCGCCCAGGTGATGACGCCGGGTTTCGAGACGCCGCTGCAGGTGCCGCCGCCCAAGGGGAAGTACATCGCGGGTTGGCGGTAGACCTTGGTGTGTTTCCAACCGCCGAAATGCGCCGCCGGGGCGGCGCCGGAAATCTCGAATACCCATACGAACTTGCCGTTGTATGGCCGGCCCCAGCGGACGTCGTGCAGCGTGGTCTCCGCGGGCATTTTCTTTCGCTGATAAATCTCGCACATCAGGGCCTGGGGGACGCCGGCGCCCAAGTCGCCTTCGTTGAAGTGAGGTATGGGCTTACCTTTGCGCACGACCTTCCGCGTATCCGGGTCCACGACTTCGGGGCGGTCGGTATTGTTGAGCATGCCCTCGACGAGGTCGGACGCCGGGACGCAGCGCACCAAACCGAGTTGGTAGGGAATGCCGATCGCGCTGAGTCCGTAGCGCTGGACCATGCGGCCGGCGGCGGAGTACATCTTCATCTGGGAGAGCACTTGCGCGTGCACCAAATCCTGATACGTGTCCGAACCCCAATCGAACCAGACACCCTTGTTGACGAGCCAATTCAGGTGGCTCTGGGCTTCGCACTCGGAGACCAGATTCATTTCGGCGAGAAGGTCGGATTGGTTCAGCAATTCGAGCGGCATGCCGATGGCGCCCAGCTTGTCGGGACCGATGACCGCGTTCAGCATCCCCATGCAGCCGGGGTCCAACTGCCCGAGGATACGCTTCTCCCGGAAGATGTCCTTGGCCAGCTTCTCACCGAACCGCATCGCCTGGGAGGAAAGCTGGAGGTCGGTGGCGTCCGCGACATGCGACAGGTCATGCTTGACCTCGCCGGTGCGCACCCATGTCTCGAGGTCCTTCATGAACTTGGCATCGCGTGAGAAGCTTTCGCTCCACAGACGCGAGTGCTCGACATTTAATCGGTCCAGGGTGCCGGTATGATTGAGCAGCGCGACCAGCCCCGGCCAGGTGCCGTCGAAATTAGCGATCAGGGCGATCGGTCCGCGATGCACCTGCAACGCGCTCGAGACGTGGTGCGAATAGGCCCAGCAACTCAGCACCACCGCAACGGGCACTTCCGGGTCGAGCGTGGCGAAGAGCGACGTGCCCTCGCATTGTTTGGTGAGAAACCCGTGCTTTCGCTTGGGGTTGTACTTGGGCCAGACTTCCGTCTTCACGCCGACTTTGCTGAAGGCCGCCTGGACTGCCTTCAACGTTTCCTCCTGCTTCGGCCAGCATACCACGCCGGCCGAGTCGCGGAAGTCGCCGTTCGATATCAGATAAACCAGTTTCTCGTTCTTCTTGGCCATGTCCGCAGCCCCCATCGGGTATAAGTTGTCCTTATCAGAAAATTCGGTGGGAAGGATAGCACAACCTGATGCCCGAACAATAGTCCAAGTACCGAGTAAGGACAACAACGACAACAAGGACAGCAAGGACGACCACGTTGTGGACTGGTGGGCGCGAGTCGGTGGTGGACACGAGGTGATGGATGTTACTACGATGGTTTGTTGAGATAGGGTGAAGTTGGGTTGAAACGGCCAGGAGCGAAGGTGACAGCATGGTCAAGCATTGGGACGTGGTGACGATCGGCAATGTGTCGCGGAATCGGTACTGGGGCGAAAGCGAGGAGCGGGCGGTACGCCCGGTGATTTGCACGTGTACGGCCATCTTCGGCGATGATTTCGTGCTGGTGGTAGACCCGTCGCTCGAAGACCGGGACCGGATGGCTTTCGAGTTGGACCGGCGGACGGGATTGAAATTGGATGACGTCGGATTGGTTTTCCTGACGCATGCGCATGGGGATCATTGGGTGGGTCTCCCCCATTTCGGGCCCGCCGAATGGCTGGCAGCGCCGAGCGTGGCGCAAGGCATCAATGGAACGGGGAAACTCGCGAAGCAGGTGGAACCGGTGGAGGGACGCATCCGCGACAGCATTGACGTGGTGCATACGCCGGGGCATACGTTGGACCACCACAGCCTCCGGTTTGATTGCGACGGGTATTCGATCGTGGTAGCCGGAGACGCGGTGATGAATCGGGATTTCTGGCGGGAACGACGTGGGTTTTTCAACTCGGTGGACAAAGAGCTTGCCGGGAAGACGATTGAAAGACTGTGGGCGTTTGCGGACATCGTAGTGCCCGGACACGATAATTACTTCCTGGCACAGAGACGGGAACTTGGCGAACAGAGATAGTGTGTGCGAGGCTCGACTACGAGCCTCGATTAGGAGTCTCGATTACGAACTGACGATTACGATTATTGGTAAGGATTGGTGCTCCGGTTCAGGGGCTGACTTCGCGGCGGAATTTCTCGACGTACTTTTCCCCTTCTTTGCTCCGGCGCATGCCCCATTGGCGGACCTGTTGGAACGCTTCTTCCGACATGTCAGGGGTGTATTTGTCCAGTGACGGTTCGAACTGGCTGACGTGTTTGGCGGCGGCTTTGAGCTTGATCTCGATGACGTCGGTGAGGTCCACGGTGTAATTTGGCTCGGTTGAATAGTAGTAATACGCCACCGGAACCGAGTGCGGCTTCAAGCCATCTACCAGCAGATGCTGCGGATAGTAAAGATGCCATTCGGCGGCAATGAAAGCGTCTTTGGTGATGAAGGCCGCCATGCGGTGGTCGGTCTTGTGCCAGCGCTCGTGTTCGGACCCGGGGTCAATGGTGAAGACCGCGTCGGGCCGAAACTGCTTGATGAGTTTGCAGGCTTGTTCGCGTAGACGGAACGGGTCAGCGTATTCGAGGTCGCCGTCTTCGTAGCCGAGCCAGATAATGTTTTCGTTGGGAATGCCGAGGACTTCGCACGCGGCCTCTTCTTCCGCCTTCCGGATTTTCGCCAAGCGTTCGCTGCTCATCTCGAGGTCGCGCGAGCCCTTGTTGTCGTTGGTATAGATGACGACGATGACCTTGTTGCCGTTCTTGGCGAGCAGGTGCATGATGCCGCCGCAGCCGAAGGTGTCGTCGTCCGGGTGGGGTGTGTAGACCATCACGGTCTTCCCCTTCCAGTTCTCGATGCGGTCCGCGTCCGCCACCTGTTCGTCCTGAGCCCAGCCCCGGGGTGAGAGAGTCAAGAGGAGTGCCACAACACTTAAGACAATTAACAATCCAGTGACCTTGCGCATGTCCGTGCTCCTTCTCGCGTGGTTCATTTTGCCGGTTCCCAAGTGAATGTGAATGGAGGGGATTATGGCACCATCGGGCATAAAATGCACGATTGCTATGGGACCTATGGCACGAACAGGACTTATAGGACCTATGGGGCGGGTTGGCTTATCTGGGTGCGAAGAGTTTGGCGATTTCGAACCAGCCGAGATAGACGGAAAGGCAAACGGCGAAGAGGTCCACGGCGATCAGGGCCAGGCCTTTCGGGCTGCGCAGCGTCCAGCGGAAGTAGCCCATGTCGGGGCGGGTGGTTCGGTAGAGCATTACGAGGGCGATGAGGGGCGTGACGACAGCAAGGAAGGCGGCGAAGATCAGAATCTGCTTGATCGGATTGATGCGAAGTACGAGGAGCAAGGTGGACGGAATGAAGAATAGGATCAGACAAATCCGCATGGGGCGGGTGTCCATCTTGATGGGGAGGTTGACGAGATCGAGCAAGGCGTAGGCGCCGCATAGCCACCAGCCGACCCCGGCGGTCCAGGCCGCCAGGAACAGTCCGATAAGAAACAAGTAGGTGCAGGCGGTGCCTGCCACGGGTTCGAGAAGGACCGAGAGGTCCATGTAGTCGCGCGGGAGAATGCCGAGAGGCCGGGCAACACCGGCGGCGGCGGCCATGAGCGGCAACGCGACGACGCCGGCGGCGAGAATGCCCCAAGCGTAATCGAGGCGCGCACGATGGAGGATGTTGACTTTGCCTTGAAGGTCGCGGGTGAACCAGCCGCGTTCGATCATGGTGTAGGGATAGATGAGGATGAGCCAGGCGTTGATCATGCTGCCGGCATTGGACATGAACAACGGTTTCCAATCTTCGCGGGGGCTGTTGGGAACCAAGCCCCATGCAGCTTCTTTCCAGTCGAAACCCGCCAGCCAGGCGGAAACGAACAGGCACACCATCAGCGCGATCAGACCCGCGACAAAGAAATGTTCGAGTCGCTTGTAAACGCCCATGAAGAGAAACAGCAAGGCGAGCAAGGCGGCCAAGGCGCCGCTGGCCTCGATGGGCAAACCGGGCACAAAACCGGTGATAACCATGGCGCAAGCGTTCCATTGGCTGAACGAACCGAACAGCGCGCAGACTACGACGGCGAGGAACATGTACGCGCTGAAGACGGGGTGCACTTCTTTGAAAATGGTCATGGGGGTCTTGCCGAATTGGAGGAAGTAGCGCACGGACATGTCAATGAGCGCCCAGCCGGCGATACCAAGGACAAAATAGGTCCACCATAGGCGGAATCCGAACTTCGCGCCCATGCTGGTGGCGACGCTGATGTCGCCGGCGCCGATGAAGAACGAGGCGATGACCGAGCCGGTCCCCAACATGAACAGCTCGCGTCGCGTGAGGCGGGCGTGACGCAGGCTCCAGGGGGCCGGTGTCGGGCTCGACGAGTCTATTGAGGAGGGCGATGTATCCATGCTTCGTGGTCCTTCGGCCCTTCAAACGGGGCGCCGGGGGTGCGCCATGCCTGCGGCGCGGAGATGAGGCGGAATACAGTTGCGAAGACGAGGCTCACAATGACAGTGATGCCGGTGAGCAAGAGTAAAGTCGGTTTTCCGGGACCGACCAAGGCGCCCCGGATCGTTCGGAGGCGATAGGAAACTTTCGAGGTGCTGTGGTCGGAATTCAACATTAGTTCAAAATCATAAGAGCCGCGAGGCACGTCGTTGCGCGCGTAGAGATTGACGAAGGCGCAACGTTGAACGCTGCGCGGAGGCAGGGTGAGGTCAATTTCGTTCTCGCCAGCGTAGTCGAAATCCGACTCCTTGCCGGACGGTAGTGTCAGAGCCACGTGAAGGTGCTTCTCGGCATCGGAAGGATTCTCCACCGAAACCACGATGTTGATGTTGCGTCCTTGCCAAGTCCAATCGGGGGCGTAGACGGTGTAGGTGAGGTCGGATAGTTGTCGGGACATAGTGAGAGCGTCGGTTTGTCCGTGGAACGCCAGGAAAGCGAGCAACACGAACACGGACGAACACGGACGAACACGGACTGTGAACTTGCCGGATGGCTGCGGGCAGGATGGCGCCGGCTGAGCCTTTAATTCCTTTTTCGTCACCGTCCGCTCGCTTTCGCTTCGAAAACGGTGCGGGCTTGCGCGAGGCGCGCCTCGACCACTGCCCGTACCTTGTCGGGCGGGGCGGAGCCGTTGGCGGTCATTTGCGCGCACTCGGAATCGAAAGCGGCTTTTACGGCGTCGGTCCAGGCAACGAAATAGGCAGCGGCTTCGGGGTCGGGGGGCAATGGTTGATGCGCGACCTCGATGTACACCGGACTCGTAATCGCGTATTGGCCATCCACCATCGGCTTGCCTTCGGGCTTGGACATGACCGGACCGGCGGCAGGTCCGGTGGCAATCGCCAGCACCCATCCGCTGCGCTCGACGTCCACGTCGAGCCGCTGACGAACAGCGCCTTCCGTGGCTGGGACCTCGGAGACCAGCCGGCCATTCATCCATAGTTGCACTTTATCCATTCCCCACAGGCTGCGGGCGAAGACATGGCACGTCACTTTTCCGGGCTGGTGCAGCCGGAGGGACTCGCCGGGAAGGCAATCTTGCACCTCGAAGCGGAGCAGCGGACCGTTGGTGGCGAAGGTGCGGCCTTCGCGATACGCACGCCCGATCTCAGGCCACGTGAGTTCCCGGACATGGCAATAGGTGCGGATGCCGCCGATGGGCTGCCGGCCCTGGTCCAAATGGAAGTCGGTGGAACCGGATACGCCGGACCGGAAGCCCAGATTCAGCAGACGCATGTAGTCGCGCAGTTTGATGGCAAAGTCGCCTTGAGCGTCCTCCTTCGCGAGAATGTCTAGGGTGCAGGGCAGACCCAAGGCCAAATCTATGGGATACTCGCGGGCGATCAGGCCGCTCTCAGTATCGGCGAGAATTTCCAGTTCGCGTTTATCGCGCAAGGGGCCGTAGGGATGCGCGTAGGCGATACCGCCGCGGCGCTGGTTGGCGGCCTGAATCCACTCGAAGTTCATCGGCCACGCGTTGTCGTATTCCTCGAACACAGGCCATGAGGATACGCCGACTGGACAGATATGTCCCCAGAGATCGCGCGTCAACTCCTCGGTCACGCTGGCCAGGAAGGGCCCAGCGTCGCTCAGGGTGAGGCCTTCGGGGATTCGGTCTTCGCCCATGAAGGGCAAGTAATCCAGACCTTCGCCCTGGGCGACGGTAAAAACGTCCTCGAGGTCCATCATGGGGTAGACGGAGCCGCCGTGCCGGAACAGATGGGTGTGGTGATCGCCGGATTTCCAGTCGCGAAACGCGCGGTCGCGGTGTCGAGCGAATTCGAGGTCTATATTGACCTTGGCTCGAGCGGCCACAGAAAACTGGGCCGATACGGGTTCATAGTCGAAGCCCTTCATGGCGGCGAGTTCGTATCTGCCGGGCGGCAGTGCCATGCGGCCCAGGCGTGGGTCTTGGAGGTGAAAGCAGGTGCCGCCCAGTTCGTATGTGAACGCGAAATCCGGAACGTAACTCTTCTCCTTTTCGTCCCGGAGATAGATACGGGCCGGCGTGGCGTCGCCCGAAGGATCGCGAATGGTGAACGTCAGCAGTCCGGCGTCGTCAGGGAGACGGGGAGGCGCTTCGAGATCCTGCAACCGTACCCCTCGAATCTCGAACCATCCGGGGAGTGCCTCCGAAGACACGATGGCGAACTGGACGGCCACAGTGACGGCTTCGGGTGGTGTGCGAAACAGGAAGCAAGCGGGACGCCAGCCGTCGCTTTGCCAACAACTGGTGTGGCGTCGGAGAGTTTTGAGTGCGTCGCCGTCCCGGTCTTTGCAGGTAAGGATTACGCCTGCGAATTCGGCCCGAAACCGCCAGCGTTTCTCACCCGTGACGAGCATCGTCCACGTCAAGGCATGGTGTTGTTCCGGGGTCACGGGAAACTCCAGTGCGGAATCGGCTGCGTCCTCGAGGGACGACGCCGGTACAACGGTGATCGCAGAGTCGTCGGCCGCCGCGAGGGAAGAAAGGGAAGGACAGACAAGAAGAAGCAAAAAGCATGCAACTCGTAAGCGGTTCCAGTTCAGATGAGGACGCCACGATTTCGTTTTGCGATCTTGCATGTGTACCCTTTTAGAGAACGACCGCCTTCGAGACAAGGCCGAGGCCGCATGATGATAATGGAAAGTCGGTCTGCTACCAAATGCCAGCTCAGCGGAATCCGGTTTATGTCGTTTGTGAAATGCCGCTAGCGATTTGCTAGACTGCTGCTGCTTCGCCGGTTTTGTAGACGGGGTGGCGGACACTTCGAATAGGGGCGGATGTCTTATTGGGGGCATCCAAGCTGATGGCATGGAGGACATCTCACACATGGCGCGCATTGTTTCCGCAGACGACGCCGTCCGCCGGATTCCCGACGGCGCTACGGTCGTTCTTAATCCGTTACCCCTCGAGGAAGTGTTTCCGGCGTTCGGCCGCGTTTACCAAGCGACGGGATCGCCCAAGGACTTGACCGTGGTCTGGAGCGCCGGAATTGGGCCGTTCAGCGATGAACCGCGCGGCCTGAACCACTTCGCGTATCGGGGCATGGTCAAGCGATTGATCGGCGGGCATTTCGGTTTGAACCATTCGCTCGCCGGATTGGTGGCGGAGAATGCGGTCGAAGCGTACAACCTGCCCCAGGGGGTGATCGCGCAGATGTATCGGGAGGTCGCAGCGAAACGGCCCGGCATCTTTACGCAGGTCGGCATCGGCACGTTTGTGGACCCGCGCGTCGAGGGCGGCAAACTGAACGAGCGCACGCGGAATTGCGAAGACCTCGTCGAAGTGGTGCAAGTAAACGGCCAGAAACTGCTCCATTATAAACCGTTCCGGGCCGACGTCGGGATCATTCGTGGAACTACGGCCGATCGTTTGGGGAATATCGGCGAAGACGACGAAGCCATTGTGATGGAGAATCTAGAAGTGGCGATCGCGGCGAAATGCTGCGGGGGATTCGTGATTGCGCAAGTCATACAGACGTCCGATGAGCCTCTGCATCCGCATCACGTACGCGTGCCGGGCATCTTCGTGGACTACGTCGTGGTCGCTGAATCCAAGAAAAGTCATCCGCATACACTGTTTGTGGATGATGACCCCTCGTATTCGGGTCGGGAACACACGCCGCTCGAACAGGTTTTTCAGCGTATGCCGCTCAATCTTGAGAAGGTGATCTGCAGGCGCGCCGCGATGGAGTTGCGAGCAGGTGCGAACGTGAACCTCGGGGTTGGGATTCCCATGGGCGTGGCCGCGGTGGCGCACGAAGAAGGGATTCTGGATACAGTGTCGTTCAGCACGGAGGTGGGCGCGATCGGCGGCTTACCGGAGGGCGGGCGCAACTTTGGTCCGGCGAAGAATCCGACGGCCTTCATGTCGCAGGCGCACATGTTCGATTTCTACGACGGGGGCGGACTCGATCTGACCTGTGTCGGCCTGGCGCAGGCCGACCGCGAGGGCAACGTGAACGTGAGCAAGCTGGGTTCGCGGATAATCGGCTGCGGCGGATTCATCAACATCACGCAGGGCACGCGGAAATGCGTCTTCTGCGGCGAATTTCGAGCGGGGGCCGCTGATATCGCCGTGGATGGCGGGCGTCTTGTGATCCGCCGTGAAGGCCGCGTTCCCAAGTTTCTGAAACAGGTCGAGCAGATTACGTTCAGCGGGAAATTCGCCCGCCAACAGGGACGGGACGTGCTCTTCGTCACGGAACGCTGCGTCTTCCGCTTGGCGCCGGAAGGCCTGCTCCTCTGCGAAATCGCGCCCGGCGTGGACTTGCAAAAAGACATCCTTCAACAAATGGAATTCAGGCCCATAATTCCGGCGGAGATCGCACCAATGGACCCGCGCATTTTCGCTTAAACGGCGCTTGTCAGTACACGCTTTCCTGTGGCACGATCTTCGTGGCTACGACTGTGTCGAGACTATTGAGGCCTACTCCGTGAAAGAAATGATCAGTGTCATTGAGGCGGAAGCCATCATCGCCGAGTCCGCGCCGAAATATCCGGCGGTCGAGCGTCCGCTGCGTGAGGTCTACGGCGGTGTGCTTCGCGAGGACGTGTCCGCCGACCGTGATCAGCCTCCCTTCCATCGTGTGACAATGGACGGAATCGCAATTGCGCACCGCTCCTGGGAACGCGGCCGGCGGCAGTTTCGGGTCCAGGGAACGCATACGCCGGGGAAACGCCCGCCAATCCTCGAGGCCGTGGACACCTGTATTGAAGTGATGACGGGCGCGGTGCTCCCGGAGGGCTGCGATTGTGTCGTCCGATTGGAAGATATCGAGACGAAAGACGCTGTTGCCACGATTCGCGACGGCGTTGCGGTCCGACCCAGACAGAATATTCATCCCCAAGGTTCGGACCACCAACGGGGAGATCGTGTGCTCCGCGCCGGTCAGCGGCTGCTTCCGCCGCACATTGCTGTGGCGGCATCGGCGGGCATGGCCCGGATTCAGGTTGCAGACCCGCCGGCAATTGCGATAATGTCTACGGGTGACGAACTGGTAGAGCCGCAGGACCCGGTCGAGCCGTTTCAGGTGCGTCGCTCGAACGTTTACGGGATTGACGCGCTTTTACATCTGCAGGGCTTAGACCGCACCGAGTTGTTCCACGTCCAAGACGATTTTCCCGCCTTGGTCAATAAAACCGAGGAAATCTTGCGAAAGTTTGACGTATTGATTTTGACAGGAGGCGTGTCCATGGGTTTGTACGATTTTGTCCCGGCGGCCCTGGCCACGCAGAGAGTTCGGTGCCTCTTTCACCAGGTACGGCAACGCCCGGGCAAACCGATGTGGTTTGGCATCTCGCCCAGTGGTCAGCCGGTCTATGCCTTGCCAGGGAATCCGGTCTCGTCCTTGGTGTGTTTTTATCGTTATGTGCTGCCGCAACTCGAACGCTCGCTGGGGCTGGTCGAACCGGAGGCGAATCGAGTCGTGCTGAACCAAGACGTGGAGTTCAAGCCGAAATTGACGTATTTTCTGCCAGTTTCCGTCGCTACCAGTTCTGAAGGCCGATGGACTGCGACGCCGCGGGCCACGAACACCTCCGGCGATTTTGGAACACTGGCGGAAACGGACGGTTTTGTAGAACTCGAGGAATCGCGCGACGTATTCCCCGCCGGACACGTGGCGCGATTCTATTCCTGGAGACAATGAATGGTGCAAACGCAGACGGCGCGGAGCCGTGTCAAGGATATGCTGGGGCGGCGCCTGCATGATCTTCGGATTTCGGTGATCGATCGGTGTAACCTTCGCTGCACCTATTGCATGCCCGCCGAGGATTTTCACGAGCATTACGAATTTCTACCCGACCGCGACCGGCTTACTTTCGAGGAGATTACGCGGATTACGCGCTTGTTCGTCCGGCTCGGGGTCTCAAAACTTCGGGTGACCGGCGGCGAGCCCTTACTGCGCAAGAACTTGCCGGTATTGATCGCGATGCTCCAAGAGATCGAAGGACTGGAGGACCTGGCGCTCACCACCAACGGCCTGCTGTTGGCGCAGCAGGCGCGGGCGCTCAAGGATGCCGGGCTGCGACGTGTGACGGTAAGTCTGGATACGCTGGATGATGCCGTCTTCGGGCGGATGAACGGTCGCCACGTTGGGACGGGAGCCGTCCTGGCGGGAATTCAGAAAGCCGCCGAGGTGGGACTGGTCCCTATCAAGATCAACGTCGTAGTCCAACGGGGCGTCAACGACGACACGGTGGTCGTACTGGCCGAACACTTCAAAGGTAAGGGTCACATCGTCCGTTTCATCGAATACATGGACGTGGGGACGTGTAACGGTTGGCGGTATGAGCACGTGGTGCCGTCGAAGGACATCCTGGCCCGGCTGCGAGAGAAGCATGCGTTGATACCGCTTGAAGAGAACTACCATGGCGAGGTGGCGGAACGCTACGCGTACGCCGACGGCGGCGGCGAGATCGGATTCATAACTTCGGTCACCGAGCCGTTCTGCAGCACGTGCACGCGAGCCCGTATTTCGCCGGATGGAAAGCTGTATACGTGTCTCTTTGCCGATGCTGGAACCGACCTTCGCGACCCGTTGCGTTCCGGCGCGACAGACGAGGAATTGCTTGACCTCATCCGTAACGTGTGGGCCGCGCGCAAGGACCGCTATTCAGAACTGCGCGCCGAGGCCAGTTATGCCGGCAATGGGCGCAAGAAGATCGAAATGTATCAGATCGGAGGCTGAATGCTTTCCCATCTCGATGCGAGCAACCAACCGATCGTCGTGGACGTCAGTGAAAAAGCGGTCACGCGCCGGACGGCGCACGCGCGTTCGGAGGTCGTGCTGCCGGAAGAGGCGCTCTCGTTGCTGGAAGACGGCGAGATACAGAGCAAGAAGGGTCCGGTATTCCAGACCGCGATCTTGGCCGGCATCATGGCCGCAAAAAAGACCAGTGAACTGATCCCGCTCTGTCATCCGATACCGCTTGAAGACTGCAAGATGAAGGTCTCGGTCAACGACGAGAAGATCGTAATAATAGACTGCCGCGTCACGGCTCACTACAGGACGGGCGTAGAAATGGAAGCGCTGACCGGCGCGAGCGTAGCCGCGCTAACTATTTACGACATGTGCAAGGCGGTTTCGCACGATATCGTGATCCGAAATACCCGGCTGATTGAAAAGCGAGGCGGGAAAAGTGACTACGGCGTGTGAACGCAAAGCGCGAAACGAAGAACGGCTCCAGCCGTTCTTGCTCAACCCGTACGAGATCGCGGTTTGTGGCCGGAGAGGCGCGTCGCTCACGAGGATTGTGACGCGGATCAAGCAGGAAGCGCCTGCCGGGTTCGAGTTGGCCTGGATTACCAACCATACCGGAAACCAGGAATGGCTCCGGGATGAGTTTGGCCCGCCGCGGTTACTGGGCGCGGACGCAGTTGTCGTCGAAGACGGGACCGACGTGAAGAATGTGCCTAAGCTGGTGCTGGCCAATGCCGACCCAAGGGTCGCATTCTCCCACGTGATTGCCTATCTGGACTCGGGGCGGGTTTCAACGAAGTCTGCCGACATCCCAAGATTCTCGACGAGGAAAGCGGGCCGGGTCTTCTCGTTTGTCTGGGAGCATTTCCAGGCCCGCGCTAAGAAGACTCCCCTGTACGGGTTGATCCTCGCGGGCGGCATGAGCACGCGCATGAAACGCGACAAATCGCTGCTTAATTATTACGGCAAACCGCAGACGCTTTACTGTCTTGACTTGCTCGCGCCGGTCTGCGAACGGGTGTACGTGTCGTGCCGGGCGGATCAGGCCACGCAGCATCGTCGGTTGAACGTTCCGCAGATTCACGACCGGTTTCTCGGGTTCGGACCGATGGGCGGCATACTGTCCGCGCTCAAGACCCACCCGAATGCGGCGTGGCTCGTGTTGGGCTGCGACTTGCCGTTTGTGGACGAAGCGACCATCGAGACGTTGATCGCGGGCCGCAACCCATTCAAATATGCGACTGCTTTTCTCAGCGCGCGCGACGAACTGCCCGAACCGTTGTGTTCTATCTACGAACCAAAGAGCGTATTCAAGCTACTCGAGCACGTGGCGCTCGGGCACCATTGTCCACGCAAGGCACTGACTAACTCGCGCGTGGAAAGCCTGACCGCGGTGAATCCACGGGCCTTGACGAACGTAAACCACCCGCGCGAATACGAGGAGGCGGTCACGCTGCTGGCCAAGACCAAGAAGGCGCGCTGACGCTTAAGGAATCCATGAAACAAATCAATATTCACTACTACGCCCTGCTGCGCGAACAACGCGGTTGCGGCGACGAAACCATTGGTACCACCGCAGCGACCGCGGCGGACCTGTACCACGAGTTGCGCGAACGCCACCGATTCACTTTAGGCATCGAACTGCTCAAGGTGGTCGTCAACGCGCAGATTCGGACCTGGAACACGATTCTCAACGACGGCGATACGGTGGTGTTTCTGCCCCCCGTGGCAGGAGGGTGAAGCAATTATGAATGCCGAATTTCGAATGCCGAAGTAGGTTCCGAGTGACGAGTGACCAGCGACGAGTAACTGGAAACCGGAAACTGGAAACCAAGGACGAAGGACGAAGCACAAAGGAACGTCCAAGTAACTAGCAATTGATTCATGTTTTATCTTAGCGATAAACCGATTCTTGTTCCGGAACTCGTGAAGCGCCTCGCGGACCGCGGGGCGGGGGCTTGCGCTACGTTTGAGGGTTGGGTGCGCGATCATAACGAGGGTAAGACGGTGTTGCGGCTCGAGTACGAGGCGTATGATGAACTGGCGTTGTCCGAGGGGAACGCGATTCTCGATGAGGCGAGGGAACGTTTCGGCTGTTCACATGTGTTGTCTGCGCATCGCGTAGGGACGTTGGAAATCGGCGACTTGGCGGTGTGGGTGGGTGTGAGCGCGCCGCATCGCGACGAGGCCTTTGCGGCATGCCGGTACATCATTGATGGGATTAAACATCGCGTTCCGATTTGGAAGAAGGAATACTACACGGACGGCGATTCCGGCTGGGTCAATTGTGAACGGTGCGGGGCATCCGCGCATGACCACGATTCGGCGGCTCAGCCGGAATCGGAACGGGCTTACTATGACCGACAAATGCGTTTGCCGCAGGTGGGCGCGGATGGCCAGCGGAAGCTGAAGGAGAGCCGGGTACTAGTGGTCGGGGCGGGCGGCCTCGGATGTCCGGCGCTCATGTACTTGGCGACGGCCGGTGTGGGGCACTTGGGCATTTGCGAGGGGGACCGTTTGGAAGTAAGCAACCTTCATCGCCAGCCGCTGTTCGAGCATTCCCGAGTCGGTGAGTCCAAAGCTCAACTCGCCAAGGCTCGCCTCGAGGAGATCAATCCGTTCATTGACATTCATATCCATGAGACCAGGCTCGATCCGGCGAACATCGAGGGTATTTTCCGGCAATATGATCTGGTCCTGGCGTGTACGGACAACTTCGAGGCCAAATTCCTGATGAACGATGCCGCGGTCATTACACAGACTCCGCTCGTTCAGGCCAGCATCTATCAGTTCGAGGGGCAACTGAGTTTCTATCGGCCCGGAGCCGATACTCCCTGTTTGCGTTGCCTCTGGCCGGACGTTCCGGAGCCGAATTGCATCGGGACGTGCGCGGAGGTTGGTGTTCTAGGCGTGACGCCCGGTGTTTTGGGCACCTGGCAGGCCATGGAGGCGATCAAATTCATCGTGGGATTGCCGACCCTAGCGGCCGGCGAAATGTTGGTCTTTGACTTGCTGGTCTGCCGAACGGACAAGATTCGTTTCGCCAAAAGCCCGGACTGTCCCGTATGCGGCGGGCATCCTCGGATCAAATCTATTTCGGCGGCGAACTACGCGGCACTCGCAGACGTTCCGTTTGCCGCTGCGGGCCCGTCAATCGAGGTGGACGCAGCGGAGTTAACGACGGACACGCTGGCCGAGTTCCTGTTGGTGGATATCCGCGAACCTTACGAGACGGAGTCGGAACCCATGTCGCAGGTTTCCGCGTTACACCTTCCTGCAAGCCGATTCGACTCGGCGCGACTCCCGACCGATGGGAATGCGAAGGTTCTGCTGTGTTGCGCGCACGGGCTTCGCAGCCGGTGGCTGGCGCAAAGCCTCCGCAACCAGGGCTTTTCCGACGTGTTCTCCCTGAAAGGCGGCATCCGCGCCCTGTGTGAAACGAATCGAGCCGGCGCGCGGAAATGACCCTTGCGCTGGTTCCACTGTTCTTTCTGGTGGCGGTGGCGTACGCGATGGCCGGTTTCGGCGGCGGTTCTTCGTATATCGCGCTACTCAGCCTGTTCGAAGCGCCCTACGAAGCTATCCCGCCGGTAGCGTTACTCTGCAACATCATTGTCGTGGCCGGCGGAGCCTACCACTTTACGCGCGCGGGGCACCTTTACTGGCGGCTTTTCCTTCCGTTCGCGGCGGCCTCGACACCCGCGGCATTTCTCACCGGACGCATCGTGCTGGATAAGACCCAATTCATGTGGCTCTTGGCCGTCTCGCTTACGCTGGCCGGCATTCACATGCTGATTACGCCGAAAGCGTTGGGGATTTCAGCGAACCAATTGAAGTCGAGCAGGATGTGGGGGCTCGGTCTGCCGTTGGGCGCACTGCTCGGCGCCTTGTCCGGGCTGGTCGGCATCGGGGGTGGCATCTTCCTCTCCCCACTGCTGGCCGAATTGCGCTGGGGAACATCCAAGCAGATTGCCGCCACCGCAAGTTGGTTCATCTTGGTCAATTCGCTTTCCGGTTTGGCAGGCCAACTCACGAAAGGCTATGACGCGGGATTACTGTCCTCATATATCTGGCTCTTGCCGGCCGTGCTCGTCGGCGGACAGGTCGGGAGTATCCTGGGCGCGCGCAAGCTATCGTACGCCGGGGTACGCGTGGCCACAGCGCTGCTGGTGATGGTAGCCGCCGGCAACCTGTTTCGGAAATTGTTGTTCTAAGGTATCGCCGGAAGTCCGATTTGGTGATATAATCGAATATTGGGACATGGAGTCCCGACAAACTGAGAGGGTGTAGGTCATGCGTAAACTGACTATTCTTTTGGCGTGCGCAGTAATCGCGTCCGGCTTGGCCGGCCTGGTGAGCACCTTGGAACCCGAATGCGCCAAGACCTGTTTTGCCCAAGCCGCATCGAGCGCCCCCGCGCCCTCCCCTGCCAAGCCTGGGAGGACCAAGATCGTCGGTCGGAACGGCAGGTTTTATCGGGTGGACGAACAGGGAAATATGACGGAAATGACCGCGTCTCCGACAGCGATTGGCCGTTCTTCCACCGTTACCTCCGCGCCCACTTTTGAGACGCCTCCGAGTGCGCCGCCCGGACCACGTTCGGTAGAAGGCCAACCCTCGGAATCGGCAGGCGAGCCAACGACTGAAACCGGTCCCACCGAACCCGCGCCCGTAACCGAGGGGCAGGAGCAGCCGAGTACGGAATCAACATCGGCCGAGCCCGGCACACCTGAACCGGCCGAAGAGACCGGCGAGAAGACCGAAGGCGAGACCGCTAAGACAGAACCGGCGACGGCCGGCAAACCCGGCCCCAAGAAGACTCCACCGGAGACCAAAGAAGAGAAAGCCCGTCGGGAAGGCAAGCAGGAAGGCGAGCAGGAGACTAAGGCCGCGCAGATGAAGCGCATGCTGGACAACGACCAGGCATGGTTCTATTCGGCCGACGGTACTCAGTTGTCGCGCCAGGAAGTTGAGGACCGCATTAAGTCGGGCAAGGTGGATGACGTGAAGAGCGTCAACGTCTATCAGTACAACGAGACGGCGCCGGAGACCGAGAAACCCGCCGAAACCGAGACGAAGTAGCTGCGGCGAACCGATAGGACCCATTGGACCAGTAGATTTCGGGGAAGTATTCCCTGCCATTCTCGAACAAAAACCCTCTTGACAAAGTTCGTTTATTGGTATATAGTATATATATAAACGAATTGCTCCGGGGAACCAACCATGACGCTGCAACACGAACTGGGCCTGCCGCACTCCCTGCGGGTGCGCGCGCACGAGGCGCTGCTCAGCCTCCACTACACGGCGGCGTTGTTGCGGAAGCGTGCCACCATCTTCTTCCGGCAGCACCAAGTTACCGATGTCCAGTTCAACGTCTTAATGTTGTTGCGCTACCAAGCGAAGGAAGGCGGCGGGCTGAGCCAGGTGGACCTCAGCCGGATGATGCTGGTCAACCGCGCCAACATTACGACGTTGATTGACCGGATGGAGAAGGCGGGACTGGTAAAGCGGACCCCGGCACCCGCCGACCGACGCTCGAACATCGTGAGACTCACGGCGCGCGGGAAGGGCCTGGTGCGGCGGGTGGAAGGCGCTTACATCCAGGAGGTGAGCCGGATCGTGGGGGCGCTCGACAACGACGAATTGTCGAAGCTGGTCGGGATGCTCGAGCGGGTGCGGTGGAGTTTGACAGGGCGGGCCAGGAAATGAGTTATCACCCTGTTGGAACCGTTGGATTATGAGCACGGGGCTCGATTACGAATCTCGATTACGATTAACGATTACGAGCACGAGTCTCGATTACGAGTCCGCTAGAGGCGACCGGGTGGCACGGTCAAGCTGGCTTAACTGTGCGGTATGGTCGCGTTTGCGATAGTTGTGGTTTTGGACGGTTAGTTAATATATGTACAGTATCTATAACAACAAATGGAGGAACCAGTCATGAACATCCTGTTGATTTCACCGGCGTCGGGGAATTGGCGCGGGCTCGGCCGCGAGCGACGCGGGCGGGGACGCACCTTCCGATTCTCGATGCTCTCCCTGCTGACCGTGGCGGCCCTGACTCCTAAGAGCGCCAAGGTCCGCATCGTGGACGAACAAGTCGAGGAGGTGCCGGAGGACGAATCGTTTGACCTCGTCGGGATTACCGCCATGACGGCTACTGCGCCGCGCGCCTACGAACTGTGTCGGCGTTTCCGCGCGAAAGGGACGCCAGTCGTGCTCGGCGGTTTCCATCCGACGCTGAACACGGCGGAAGCGCTTGAACACGCCGACGCGGTGGTAATGGGCAGCGCATTCGGCGCGTGGCCGAAACTTGTCGAGGATTTTGAGGCGGGCCGTATGGACCGCGTCTACTACGGCGACCCCGCCGCGCCGGTTCCGGCAACGCTGCCGCGAGGGCTGATGAAGCAGCGGCGCTATCTCACCGTCAACGCGACCTACGCCACGCTGGGTTGCCGGAATCGGTGTCGGTTCTGCACGATCACGCAGTTCCATCGTGGCTGCCGCTACACGCGGCCGGTGTCTGAAGTCGTCGCCGAAGTCGCGTCGTTTCGCGGAAGGTTCTTCATTTTCGTGGACGACAACCTGACACAGGACCGGGACTACGTCGTCGAGCTGTTGACCCGGCTCATCCCGCTGCGGAAACGGTGGATCACGCAGGCGTCGATTGAGATCGCGGACGACCAGGAACTCCTGAAGCTCCTGCGCGCCTCGGGCTGCGTGGGACTGTTCGTCGGTCTGGAATCATTCAGCGAACGCGCGCTGTGTTCACAGGAGAAGCTTGTGAACGCGCCCGCGCGTTACCGCGCCGCCGTGGCGAAACTGCACGACCACGGTATTTTCGTCGAGTCCGGGATCATCTTCGGCTTTGATACGGACGGGCCGGAGGTCTTTGGGCTTACTCTCGAAATGCTGGACGAGATTGGTATTGACGCCATCCAGGTTTCAATTCTGACGCCCGTGCCGGGGACGCCGCTTTTCAAGGACATGGAATCGCGCATCGTGGACCGCAACTGGGAGCATTACGACTACCGGCACGTAGTGTTCACGCCCGCGCGCATGACGCCGCAGGAATTGCAGGCCGGGGCGGACTGGGTCATCCGCCGCTACTACTCGCCGGGACGAATCCTGAAACGCCTCCCGCGCTGGCTGCGCATGCCGGGCGGATACACGCGTTTCGTCTATCCCCTGTTCCTGAATCTGGCCTACTGGCAGCGTGTGAAAGACTTCCTCATTCGCGGATATAACCCAGCGGCGAATTCTGTTCAGGAGGCACCAGCAAGTCTCGAGGCGACGCTCCACCTCGAGATTTCAGGCCGAGCAACATGTGGAGTGCGGTGGCCGTGACACCGCTTTCGTTTGCGGCGGAGCCGCTTCACACCGGAGCCGAGCCATTGGTGTCCGATTAGCTATGAAATACGAAAGGCGCTACGCGCCGACTAAAAGCGGTGTCGGGGCCACCGTACTCCAAATTAGCGGAGTTTTAGGTAGGGGGCGATTCTCTGGTCCCAGTCCTTGGGGTCACGGATGAATTCGACGTGGCCGTCCGCGAAACCCACGTTACGTCCGCCGCTTGGGTGCTCGTGTCGTTCAACGA
>JACQVH010000149.1 GCA_016209895.1 Candidatus Hydrogenedentota bacterium
GCGGTGGATCGTGCATCCGTTTGCATACTGCGTACGCAGCGTCGCGTCGTATCCGCTCAAGATGCGATAGGACAGGTAGTAATATTCGTTGGTGTTGCCCTTCTTGATCTTGAGTATCTGGGGCGAGATCGCCAAGTCCGGCGACGTCTCGAGCGGCGCGATCCGATACGTACCACCGGTGGTAATCTTTTGCACTTGGCCGGGGAACGGACCAAACCAGCCCATCTGGTCTTTATGCGGCGCGTTGACTTGCCGCCAACCCACACCGGAGTAGCCCATCACGTCGGAGTAGTCGCCATAGTCCGACTCCTTGACGCCGTCGTTATTGGTGTCGGTGCCTGCGTGCTTAAGAGACAAATTATGCCCCATCTCATGTGCGTAAATGTCGCCGTACGAACTCTGGAAAATCCAGGCCCGGCAGACCGTGGCGCATCCCACGTTCGAAATGCCCGCCCAGCCGCACGAATTACTCGGCATCACGTAGACAATATGCTGATAGATGCTCAGATCGATCCCGGACGCCACCGCTTTGTCTTCCGCCGCGTAGCCCCAGGCGTAATAATCGCACGCCGAGGTACTCGTGTACGGGATGGTGAAAGGACCAAAAACATCCAATGCCCCATCTCCGTTCGTGTCGCCCGGAAAACCCACCTGACCGAAGGAAGCCTCGCGATACATCCCGTCCACACTCTTGTTCGGGGGAGAAACCATGGGGTCGGTAAAGACTTTCCGGCCGACATCCGTCTTCGACGTACTCACTGCCTTGTCGGAGAAATTCACGATCAGGACGGCCGCCCGGCGTTCTTCGGCCGCAACGCTTGCCGCCAAGTCCAGGGTCTGAACTGAGGAACTCAGTTCCGCGGTTACGACCAGTTCATCGCCCTTTTGCACCGCCCGCGCGCTGATGATGTTTCCACTAACAAGCTTTCCGGGCGGTACCTTCTCGAAACGGATTTTGTATGCGCGCCCGGACACCAAGTCCTCAATGGTGTAGAAGACGTAGTGACGACCATGCGCGAAGTCGTCGGCCTGAAGCACGTCCAACACGCCCGTGATTTGTCGGACGGGCCGGCTGGCCTCGTGGGCGAACGAAGCGTTCACAAGGAAGAGGGTGAGTGCTGCAGTGAGAAGTGTTGCCGGGATTCTAGAATTGGGCATTGAGGACCTCCTTAGCGCCGAATCCGGATGGCGCGAAACACGATTGACACGTTGCGTGGCGTTTGTGGAAATAGCGTCATGGGGGTTCCCGGCGGCCGCCTCGATACGCACGCAGACAAGCGCAATCATTACTTGCCAATTGCGTAGCGGGGCTCTTGCGGTGCCATCATTCGGGTAGGAAACCGTCTGGTAAACAAACCCCCGAGGGGCCGCTCACGGTGATTCGCTGGCGCGACGCCGGTCTGTCGGTAGGACAGTCAGAACTTAACCCGTACCACAATGCGTGAGGCTGATTGGAACTCCCACGATCCATCCCACAGGCATGATCGTAATGTACCGCCAATCTACGCATTTGTCAAGTATTATTTTTGACCCTTCAAGAAGCACACAGGTTACGCCGGCATCCAATCCAAATGAATCTGCGCATTTGTCAATTAATTACTCGCCGGCCTGGTGAAGGGCGGATTGGTCGAAGGCCGGTCTCCGTGGTATGATTCATCGTCCTTGGGTAACTTGACTGGAGGTTTCATGGCGAAGGAAATTACGAAGCGAAGCGAGGACTACGCGCAGTGGTATATAGATGTCGTTCTGAAGGGCGACATGGCCGATTACTCGCCCGTCAAGGGCTGCATGGTGATCAAACCCAATGGTTACGGCGTCTGGGAGAATATCCAGCGGAATCTGGACCGACTCTTCAAAGAGACCGGTCACGTCAACGCCTACTTTCCGCTGTTTATCCCGGAGAGCTTCCTCAAGAAAGAAGCCGAGCACGTCGAGGGCTTCGCTCCCGAGTGCGCGGTCGTCACGCATGCCGGAGGCAAACCGCTGGAAGAACCTTTGGTGATCCGCCCCACTTCCGAAACAATCATCTGGTCCACGTACAAGAACTGGATCAATTCCTATCGTGATTTGCCGATTCTGATCAACCAGTGGGCAAACGTCTGCCGTTGGGAAATGCGCACTCGACTGTTTCTTCGCACCACGGAGTTTCTATGGCAGGAAGGGCACACCGCCCACGCCACCCACGAGGAGGCCGAAGAAGAAACGTTCAAGATGGTCAATGTTTACAAACGTTTCGCCGAGGAATTCCTCGCGATGCCCGTCATCGCGGGCAAGAAAACCGACCACGAAAAATTCGCCGGCGCGCTCCACACCTACTGCATCGAAGCCATGATGCAGGATGGAAAAGCCCTGCAGTCCGGCACGTCGCATCATCTCGGGCAGAACTTCGCGAAGGCGTTCGACGTAAAGTTCCAAGACCGAGACAAAGAATTGAAATACGTCTACGCCTCGAGTTGGGGCGTGTCCACGCGCCTGATTGGCGGCATGGTCATGTGCCATGGCGACGATAACGGTCTGGTGATCCCGCCCAAGCTCGCCCCGCTACCCGTCGTCTTCGTGCCCATTTGGCGTTCCGACGAAGAACGCGACCTCGTGCTCGGTCGCGCTCGCGAACTGACCTGCGATTGGGACCTACCGTTCTTCAAGATAGACGATCGCGATCAATATAAGCCCGGTTTCAAGTTCAATTACTGGGAAATCCGCGGTGTGCCCTTGCGCGTCGAGATCGGCCCGCGCGATTGCCACAACCGGCAGGTAGTGGTCGCGCGGCGCGACACCGGTACGAAAACGCCCGTGCCCATGGAAGGATTGCGCGCGACACTCGAACGGATGCTCGACGAGATGCAGCGCGCGCTCTTCGCGGCCGCCAACGAGCGTCTCGAGTGCCGTACCTTCACACTCGATGACTACGACGAATACCGGTCGGCCGTCGAGGAGGGTGGCTTCTTCCGAATCCATTGGTGCGGCAACGAGGATTGCGAGAAACGCCTCCACGTCGAGACCAAGTCCACCATCCGCTGCATCCCCTTCGACGCCGCCGAGGAGTCCGGGAAATGCCTGCTCTGCGGGCGCCCCTCAACCCGACGAGTGATCGCCGCGCAAGCCTACTGAGCGCCACCATGTCGGCCACCACCGTACAGTCGTCCGCATAGATCGTATACGTCCTATTCGTCCCATAGTGCGCGTCCAATTCGAATTCCCCCGAATTTCGTGTTACAATCCGCTGCTTGGGCAGGAGTAAGAATGTTGTTACCCGAATCAATCCAATCCATCATACGAGAGGCCCTTGCCGAGGATATCGGGCAGGGGGATATCACCACCAATTCCACCATTCCCGAAGACGTCCGGTGCGAAGCACGGGTGGTAACGCGACAACCGGGGGTATTAAGCGGCAGCCAGGTTTTTCGTACTGTTTTCGAATTGCTTAACTCGCGCATGTCAGACTGGAACGCCGTTCCGGATGGCCAACGCTTTTCCGCGGGTCAGGAAGTGGTCCGTTTTCAAGGTTTGACCCGCTCGGTGCTGACCGGCGAGCGGGTCGCGCTGAACTTTCTGCAACGTTTATCGGGTATCGCCACCCTGACCGCTGAGTTCGTCGGGGCCGTTAACGGCCTGGGCGTCAAGATTTGCGACACTCGGAAGACCACGCCCTTGATGCGGCGCCTCCAGAAACTGGCCGTTACACATGGCGGTGGCGCCAATCATCGCTTCGCACTGTTTGACGGCGTACTGATCAAAGAGAACCATATCGTCGGCGCGGGCGGTATTCGCGACGCCGTTCGCAAGGCATGTCAGGGGACCCATCACCTCCTCAAGATTGGCGTCGAGGTGACCACCGTCGAGGAGGCGAAGGAAGCCGCCGACGCGGGCGCCGACGCCATCGTGTTCGACAATATGCGCCCCGAGGATATCCGCTCAATCGTTGCGCAACTGAAAGACCGGCGCATCATCTTCGAGGCGAGCGGGAACGTCACTTTCGATACGGTGCGGGCGCTTGCGGAAACAGGTGTGCATGTGATTTCGATCGGGGCGCTCACCCATTCGGCCCCCGCCATTGACATGTCCCTGCTCATAAGGAATGTCTGAGCCTGCCCCAGCCATCATTAGTTTCGACGTCCCGTTGTCTACGCGTGTCGTCGGCGGGCAATTCTACGTGTTTGGCGAGGTCGAATCTACCAATGACCTGGCCTTGCAACTGGGCAGTGATGGGGCCGTCGTCGTGGCGGAGCGTCAAACCGCCGGCCGTGGCCGCCATGGACGCGTCTGGCACAGTCCGCGCGGAATGGGACTCTGGTTCAGCGTCGCCTTGGAAGGGCACCTTCGAGGACTGCCGTTCGCGGCCGCGCTGGCCGTCCGGGATGCGTTGCAGCCGAGATGTCCCGTGGTCATAAAATGGCCAAACGATCTGCTGATTCACGGTAGAAAGGTTTGCGGAATTCTGGTCGAGCATCGCGGCGAGCGCAACGCCCTCGGGATCGGCCTCAACGTGCATCAGCGCCTCGAGGATTTCCCCGAGGAGTTGCGCGCCAAGGCCACGTCCTTAGAACTCGCCACGGGGTCTCGATTTGATCGCGCGGCGCTCCTGCGTGACATTCTGACTCGGCTCGATGAGCGTGTACTTGCGCTCCGCGGCAACGGCTACGAAGCCATTCGGCGCGAGTGGGCCCACACCTGCGACCTCAAAGGCCGCGACGTGCGCTACGGTGGCATCGCCGGAACCGTCAAGGATATTGACGAGCACGGCGCGCTGATCGTGGTAACCGTGCAGGGCGAGCACCGCCTTATCTCCGGCGAGATCGAGATACTGACACAAGGAGTGTGACGCGTGTTATTGGTCGCAGACGTCGGAAATTCACATACCGTGCTCGGGCTGTGGGACGGCGAAACCTTGCGCGCCCACTGGCGCATCGTCTCCACCGACCGAACGGAAGACGAACTTCGCATCCTTCTGACGATGTTGCTCCAGCAGGAAGGACTAACGCCAAAGTCGGTGGACGGATGCTGCATTTCGAGCGTGGTGCCGCCGCTCAACCATGCATTCATGCAGGTATCGCACGAGGGCTTCGGCGTTGAACCCCTCATGGTCGGACCCGGCATTCGCACCGGACTGGTCATTCAGGTGGACAATCCGAAGGAAGTCGGCGCCGACCGCATCGTCAACTCTGTAGCTGCAATCGAAGGATATGGCGGACCTCTCATCGTAGTAGACTTTGGCACCGCCACCACCTTCGACGCTATCTCCGAAAAAGCCGAATATCGCGGCGGAATCATCTTCCCGGGAATTCAAATCTCGGCCGACGCGCTCTTCGAGAAGTGTGCAAAACTGCCCCGTGTCGAAATCGCTACACCGAGTACCGTCATCGGTCGTGACACGGTTTCGCATATCCGCTCCGGCCTGACCTACGGCTACGCCGATCTCGTGGATGGTCTAATCGGGCGCATGGCCGAAGAGATGCAGGCCACTCCCAAAGTCATCGCCACCGGCGGCCTTGCCGCCGTCATCGCTGAGGTGGCGCGAAGGATTAGCGTCGTGGACCCGCTGTTGACCCTCAAAGGACTCAAGCTCGTCTATGAAAAGAACACGTAGTGATGGGAACGCCAATTGACTTGATTGCGGATTGCGGATTGCGGAATGAGTTCGATATTGAATTCGCCGGAGCCGGACAAACACTGTATGCCAAGTATCGAATGCACCCAGTTTGCCCTTCTGGACCCGCGGTGGCGTGGTCAAACAATCTCAATTTTCAAATCTCAAATCCGAGATTCCATTGCAAGCCCCGAATCCAATACGTGAGCGCGTCGGTCTCAATAATGATCATGTTACGGCGCAACTGCTTCAAGATCGCTGTCATCGGTCTGCTCATCGGTTGCGGTCGAGGCGCGCCTTCTCCGCAACCCGCGACGGACAAGCCCGAGCCGCGCCCCCAAGGCGCGGCAGCGCAAGGACCGGCAGTGTCGGGCAGCGGCCAGGTGACGCTTAGTTTCTTTGATGCCTCCGCGCTCGGCGGCGGTGCCCAACTGCCGACGTTCCGCGTAACTTCCCAGAAGTGTTCCATGACACCCGGCGGCACGTGGTCCTTGGACAAGCCGCGCGCCCTAATCTTCAGTGAAGGGAAAGAAAACGCCACGCTGGAGGCGGGTTACGGTGAGTACGTCCAGGCGCGCGAAGCCGGCGAGGAACCAAGTGAGCGGGCCTTCCTTCGCGAAGGCGTGGTCCTTCAGGTCGGGACCCTGCGCGTCGAACTGAGCGATGTCGAATGGAAGAATGCCGAGAAAGTGGCGAGAAGCAATCAGCCGGTGCTCGTTACCGACCAGGACACGAATCTGCGGGCCGCAGCACTCGAATACTATCCGGACACCGGCCGGTTAGTACTGACCGATGTCGCCGGCTCGCTGCAACTGGTGTCGAAAGGGCAATCGTAAATGCGCGCATTTCGGGTATTGATGTTTGCGGCGGCGGTGATTCTGGCGGCCGCCAATGAACCGGCAAACCCGGCCGCGGGAACCTCGAGCGGATACGAGGTAAGCCGCATCAAGAATCTCAGGGCCGGTCGCCTCGAGATCAATCTGAAGAAAGGCGCCATCGAGAGTATCTCGGCGGGCGCAGACATCACGCTCGAGTCGCGCGACCCCTCTCAGCCGCCGCTACGACTCCGCGCTGACGAGTTCCAATTTACCAATCCGGAAACCGGCGCCGGGCCGGAAAAGATCGTGCTGATTGGAAACGTAATCATTGACCACCAAGATGGAACGATCACGGCGGGTCACGCCGAATGGAACCAGAAGACGCAAACGGTGATTCTCACTGAGAAGCCCGTCATCAACTCGCCGGTCGCCTCGGGATTGCGCGGAAGTCGCATGGAACTTGACTTGGAAAGCGGGCAGTTGATCATTGATAGCGCCGAAGCCGAATCGGTTTCTGTCAGCAACGCTTCGCGCGGAGACGCGGGCGGGCGCGATCCCGCGCTGTTGCGAGCGACCGACGTTCGCGATTGGCCTGGGCTGCTCAGCAAAATCAAGGCGCAGGGGGCAAAGTCCGAGGCGTCGCCCGGCAAAAGAATTCTGACTCTGCTCACCGCCGACGTGCGCAAGCAATTCCTCAACCTACCCGAGAATCAAACGCCGGACGATGAAACAAGAGCAGTCATCATCAGACAATTGAATAGTGTCCTGCAGCGCCCGGAGTTCTACGAGGAGTCTGCCTGGCAGGGCATCACGCTTTCCCCGGACGCGTCCGCTCTGCTCAAGAAGCGGGCGGACACCGGCGCGCTCGGCCCGACCGAAGTCACACGCCTGAACCGCCTGCTCTTCGAGGCGGCTTTTTCAAACGAGACGGTTCCCGTCTCGGGGCAGACCGGGTAGTCGCTTATGGCATCCGACAACGGCCCTTTACTCCGCACGGATCGCGTCTCCAAGCAGTTCAAGCAGCGCGTCGTGGTCCGCGACGTTTCCATCGAGCTCGATAAGGGCGAGATTGTCGGTCTGCTGGGCCCCAACGGCGCCGGCAAGACTACCACCTTTCGGATGGCCGTCGGTTTGCTGCGTCCCTCGAGCGGGCGAATCTGGTTTGCCGGCCGGGACGTGACGCGTCTGCCGATGTACCGGCGCGCCCGCGAGGGCATGGCCTACCTCCCGCAAGAGCCCTCGATTTTTCGCCGGCTGACCGTACGTCAGAACCTGTTGGCCGTGCTCGAATATCTTCCCCTGTCCGCAGCCGAACGGCACGCGCGCGCCGAACTCTTGTTGGAAGAACTGCGCATCCTGCCTCTGGCCGACCACCGGGCCTATACCCTCTCCGGGGGCGAACGCCGCCGTACCGAAATCTGCCGCGCCCTCGTGACGGAACCGAGAGTCTTTCTCCTGGACGAGCCCTTCGCCGGCATTGACCCCATTGCCGTCGCCGATTTGCAGGATATCGTGGCTAGACTAAAGGACAAGGGGATCGGCGTGCTTATTACCGATCACAACGTGCGCGAAACCTTGCAAATCACGGACCGCGCCTACATCATCAGCGAGGGACGCATCACGGTGTCCGGCACCCCGCGCGAAATTGCCGAAGACCCTGTGGCCCGCAAGACGTATCTCGGCGAGCGATTCAAACTCGAATAGTAACCCGAGAAAGGCACTCCTCAAGGGGGTGGCACGGTCAAGCTTGCTTGACTGCGTATATCCCCGGACATGTCGCGAGTTCACGAACTGGCCATACTGTCCGCCGCGCGCGGGGGATCAGTTTTCGTGTCCGGCGCGAGAGGGCTCTTCGCTGAGGGGCCCTTAGCCCAGCGCAGAAACCGATACACGCGGTCGAAGACGTCTATGGCATCAGGCCCATTTATGATGCCGTGGCGCTCACGGTGCAGAATCATGAGTTCTTTTTGCTTGGTGCCGACTCTTTTGAAGATGGACTCGCCGCTGGCGGCGCTGACAATCGGGTCCTGTGCGCTTTGCACAATTAACGTCGGAACACAAATGTGCGGAAGCGCCGCCTCCATCGCATCCATGGCGCGGCCGAGTTCGCGGATTCCGCTGAGCGGGTTGCGCGTATAATTCAACCCGGGAGTCTCCGGTTCGTGCTGCACAAACACCCAGCCTGCGCTATTCTTCCGAACCTTTTTCAACAACGAATTCATGGTGACCACGGTCGAGGCCAGTTGCGTCGCGTAATAACGGAGATGCAGCGGCGTGTTGATCGAAAAGACCGCTTGAATCTTGGCCAGCTTGCGCCCCGCGGCCAGCAAAGCCAAACCGCCGCCCGTCGAGAACCCGCCCAAGATGATGTGGTCCGTCAGGCTTTTGATGATCGCGTAGCCGCGGTTGAACGATTCGTACCAATCTTCCCAGCGGGTCTGGGCCAAGTCTTCGGGCGAAGTCCCGTGTCCGCGCAGCCGGACCACATAAACGGCGAAGCCCTTGCTCTGGAAAAACTCCGCCATCGCGCGTACTTCCTCGGGAACCGCCAGATATCCGTGCGCCAGGACGATGCCGGCCCGGAGCCGCTTAGGAAGTAATAACGACGGCTTCCCCGTTTCCGGCGGAGTCTGGTCTTTCCCGAGAGCCCGCGCATAGTCTTCCGCGTACACCTGCTGGTCCTCGGCCAGGTAGATTTCGCGGATGGTTTTCGAGAGTTCCGGGCGCCGTGTGTTTGCAATCCGCTTGATCATGTTGGTCAGGACGCTGAGCGGTTCAATCTCATTGGCCAGGACGTAAGCCAATTCGCGTTGCCGCACGGAATGGAAATCGGCGTTGCCTTGGCGCAGCGTGAAATCCTTGTAATACTTATCGCCGTCCTTTCGAACGACGCCTTCCTTGACGCAAAGCTCCAGAAAGTCCTGGAACTTCGGGCTGGGCTCTTCGTAGAGAATATCCCGGTAGGTGTTTGTCAGTAGCGTATGCACGCGATGATATCCCAGTTCCTGGATTTGGCGCACGCAGAGGAAGACCCGGTTGCGATACGCGCGCTCCGTGAACATCTTCGCGCGTTGGTGCCGGATGATCGTCGCGAAAATGTGATCGTAGTTTACGGTCGTGTGCCGGTAAATGTCCGCCATGTAGCGGATCATAAGCCGGCGCGCCGCTTCATTGAAGAGTGACTTGGTGTCCGCTTCCAGCGCTTCGAGGTCGCGATCCCCGCACCCCATGAGCGGCGCATATTCCGGCGCATTGAGATAGTCGCGCACGTCTATCGGCTCGCCCAAGGTGATATCAATATCCGTGTCCTCGGAAAGCAGCGTGCCCTCGACCGAAAGCTCTTCCACGGTACGGGGACTCAGATTTTTTGCGAGCGCGCGGGCCGCGCGAAGGATGATGTTGTCCCGCGCTCGAATGGGATAGTAGGTCACGTTTACAGGGATAATCACCGTGCGTTTGTGGATGACTTCTTCGGCCGACTCGAGGCCAAACCGTCCCAACACGCGCCAAACTTCCGGAAGATGTGGACTGTCTTTTAGACATTCCAGCTTATGCCGGTAAAACTCCGCGCGCAGCGCCAGCACCGCCGCCCCCTTGTGCGGCGGACGGCGAATGCCCTTGTTGAAGATGCGAAACATGCCGCGTTCATCCACCACCTTCTTATCCTTGACCATGGCCCCTTCCGGGAAGATAAGCCAGGGATGGTCTCCCGCCAGCAATGAACGTACTACGTTCTTGTCGCGGTCCGGGTCCTTTATCGAAACGTTGTTGGTCGAGCGAAGATACGAGCCGATGCGGCCCACGAACAACTCGGCCGCGGCCAGCGACCAGACTTCGAGGCCGGTGTGCTTGTGAATCTCGTAGGGTAGCAGCATGGTCTCCAGACGGGTGAAATGATTGACCACGAAGATGATCGCCATGTCCGGCTGAATGGCCTCGACGTTGTGGACACGCACGTCCGCCTTGACCAGCTTCGTGGCGATGTCCAGGAGCCATTTCGTGGTTTGAAGCGCAAAAGAAAGCATCGGCGAACCGCCTATGGGTTAACGTAACGGACGTATTGTGACGCGCGGAACGCTGCGATGTCCACTGGGCTTCGCTCAGCCCACGACGAAGCCTTCCTTTTCCAGATTTTTTACGAGATCGGATTTCGAGATTTTGGAAATCGTGACGAGCTTGCGCGGGTCCACCGTTTCGAGGCACTTGGTAAATCGTTTCCGATGCAACAGGTCGGCGATGACAAGCGGGTCGTCCGATTCCAACACTTGGAGCACTCGCAGGCGCACCCGTTTCATCCCACCACGCCAATCGTCCAGAGTCGTCATGACGTTCGCCGGAAGCGTTCCACGCGGGTGTGACCGATTGTGCGCCAGCAAAAACTCGACGAACGCGTCCCCGTCGTGGCCCTGCTGCACCGCTTGCGTGTAGGACTCCTTGCTCAAGTGGTAGACCGTCGCCTGGCCGGAACTGGAACGTTCGGCAAACTGATCCAGCGCCACCGTCAGCAACGGGTCCACGTCCTGGAGCGGCACCACGATGTCGAAGTTGGGCTGTACAATGATCTCCGCCGTGCGCTCCGGAAATGCGCTGCGTAGCTTTTCGAGGCCCTGGCCGGTCAGGAGCGCCCGCCCCAATTCCGAAATCCTAAACAGCGCAGTATCGTTATCCGCCGCCCGGTCTACCACGCCCAGCCAGAGGTACATTTCTTCCAGGACTCGCGCCAAATTCAGCTCGGCATTCGGCGATGCGCTCGGACTCAAGTATTGCCAGTGGCCGCCCATGGACTTCAGCACCGGTTGTTCGCTCTGTTCCGTGGTGCGCATGGCAAATCGGATAAAGTCCATCACCGGATACCACGATCCAGGTTTCAACTCGTCCAATAGACCAGTCAACAACCGTCTGGAAGCCGTTTCGTTCCGATTCCCGACCAGCCACTCGAAAAGGACCCGATGCCGGCTCAGCCGATCCATCTTGAGAATGTCGTCGAGCCGACCTACCGACAGCGTGTTGTCTACACGGCCCAGCCAACCTACCCCCTGCGCCACCCAAGTCAGCGTGTTCAACGGCGGATCGGCATCCTCCGGATACACCTCGCTCAAGCGCCGCCGGTCCTCGCGAAAAAGGTCGCCATCCCCGCGTAACCGGGCGGGCCGCGCCGCCAATGCGGCCACGATGCGACATAACCGATCCGAAAAATCCAAGCCGCGCGAATCCATTTGACGTAACGCGCTACGAATCGGTTTTAGGTCGAACTTGCCGCTGCGACGACTGACCGCGGCCTCGCGCCATTGCCGAATTTCCGCCAGCACGCCCGCCACCCGCACCAGACGCTCCTCCCCGTCAAACCGAAACATCTCGAACAGGGCGAGACCGCGCAACAACTCCGCCAGCCCTTGTTCGACCTCGAACTCGGAGCCGCCGTGCAATTGCCGCATGCGGGCCACCGGCAGCACGCCGTCCTTCGCGTTCCAGACCAAGTCGAAAAGCTCACGCGCCGCGGGGGAGAACTCCCGCGTTACCACATATTCCACCACGGCCTCCGGGTGCGGGTAAACACGATTTACAAACGCTTCTGCGAAATCCTTTTTCGCGAGCGGGTGGTCCAGAGCCAGTTTTTCCTCCAACAAACTGAAATCACGGGGATCGAGTCCACGGATGCGTCGCTGCAGCGAAGGGATATCGCCAAAATTCTCGAGCCCTTCCGCGATGCGCTTAATCGCGGCGTAGCCTTCCGCGACCAGCCGAATCTTGGTGAGGTCCGTAAAGAACAGACGATAGTTGATCTCGACTAGGTACTCGATTTCCTCTTCGGGAAGATCGAGCTTTTTGGAAAGGAACCGCACCGTCAGACCGGCGCGGCTGTTTTGCGAAAGCTCCTTGGCGATGCGAAACGCGGGGCGGCTCATCCCTTCCAGGACTGCCACCAGACTGGCTCCGTGCCGCATGCGTGACCCCTCTTGGTTACGTGCGAGGACCTGGCGTCAAAAAGTGGCAATAATTATAGCCCATAAATAACCGACTGACAAGAGATGAAAGAAAAAGGATAAAGGACAGAGGACAAGTGGCCAAGGACCAGAAACTGGGATCTGGAAACCGGAAACCAAAACCGGCAAGCTACCCACTCGCTACGTCTCGCCCCTTCACCCTTCGAACTTCAGACTTCACACTTCAAATCGCTTCCCATTCGCTCCGCTCCGGCGGCGGTTCGAAAAGGCGTTTGCGATCCGCTTCCGTCATACGCGGACGCGGCGTGAGAGCGGCTTCCACCCGCGGAAAGGCCACAACGTGATACCGGCTCTGCTCGTAGCGATCGATTAGATATAAGTGCAGTATGAGCCGTGACGTCCGGTACTGCCGGCGCGTACCGTAGTAAAGGCCAAGACCATGCTCGATCGCGTGCCGAACTTTGTCGGAGATCGCCTGGGGCCGATTCGCATCCAATTCCGACCAGGCGAAGAGATCCAGATCATCCTGCGCCTGCAAACGGAGAACGTCGCGTCGCGCCGTCTCCAAATCCGCCGCGGCCTCCAGACGGTCGTACACTGCGATCAGTTGGTCAAACCAGTGGAAGATGGCACGATAGCCTTCGTCCTCAAGATCCACTACGATGCGCGCTTCATCTACACCAGCCGCGGTAATCTTTTGGAGATACTCTTCGCGCTCCGGATTGTCTTCGGGAATCATACGCACCCGCGCTTTCTCCGTGGCCTCACCGTAATTGAAGCTTTCCAGGACGGTGGCGATGGTGAATTTCGTGCGCGCAAGCAAGTTCAGTTCCCGGAGCAAAGGTCCCGTCAGACTGTCTTTATCCAGCACTTCATCCAGACCGGGACGCGGCGCGAACAACTCGACTTTCCAGTCCCGCCACAGGTCCTGGAACAGCTTCAGCAAGAGCTTCCCGCAACCATGACCATTGGCGCCCCCGGCGGCGCGCAACACGGCCAGGAACCGCGGGCGAAGACGCCACCCCGGACGCTTCAATATCTCGTGTTCCATCAAATATCGCAATACCAGCAGCCGGTCAATCAACAGGCTGGCGGTTTCTTCCGGCTGTCTCGTTTCCACCATCATCGTCTCGCACCATCGGTGGCACCATTCGCGCAGTTGACGCGCGATGTAGCTTCGAGGCTGCCTCCGTATTTCCTCGAGTGCGCCGCGCTCCACGTCTGACTGGGTCAAGGTCGTGCCGAACTCGCGGGTGAAATCGGCCGGAGTATTCGAATAAAGGAGAAGTTCCTCGGTACGCGAATCGTAGAGATAGGAGCGATACAAGTCCGTTACCAGGACATAGTTGACGTGGAGTGACCGCGTGGCGTCCACCAGGTAACGGGTGGTCTCGCAGAAATCGAGACCGCGCTCGACCAGCGACGTGGGCGGTTCGAGCGAGCCCGGCATCACAAAGTGCGCGGCCAACGCGGACTGAGCGCCACCCCGCAAAATGTAGGACGCGGCCGCAGGACGCGCCGAGACCGCATTGGCATCCACCACCTCGATACGCGCCGGGGCTTCCCACCCCAAGAGCCGCAGGAAGTGCTCGGCAAACCGGTGCTGTTCCCCCTTCGTCGAATCCATGAGACGATCCCACCACGTCTCACACAGTTTCTTCAGTTCGATTGCGGGTTCCATTTACGCCACGCCCTTTCCCTTTTGTACGGTATACCCAGCGGCTTCGATGCGCCGCCAAATCAAGTCCTCTCGCCGACCGAGTAAATCCACCCCGCGCACCAGAAACGCTTCGAGTACCTCCGGCCGCTCCGCCAACGATTGGAGAAACTCCTGGCTGTTCATGAATTCCATCGTGAACATCGCGGGAACCCGCACCATCGGACGGGCCTCGCCCGCAGTGACAATCAGCACCCGCGATTCGGACTGACTCAAGAACGCCAACCGCACGGTCTCGGTCATCGTGATCGCCGCCCGCAGGCGGTCTACGTCAGTGGCGGTCCTGAGAAGGAGAGTGCGCAGGTCCGGGAACAGCGGGAACTGTTGGTTCACTTGATAGTAGGTCCGATTGCCCTCGACCCACTTGAAGAGCAGGCCCATGACATTTAGCCTCTCCAGTTCCCGCTGAACGGCCCGGATGGGCAGTGTCGTGACGCTTTCGATCTGCCTCTGGTAATAGGCGCGGAGCGGATCGAGAACAAACAAAGACAATACCGCCACCCGCGCTTGAGAGCCAAACAATACTCCCAGCGGATTTGCCGCAATGGTTCGACTTCGTTTAGTAGTCATTTTATCTCGTTCTGGTTATCATAAGATGATATGTGAATAAAGTCAAGCAATTCATTGGGTACTGTTGACGACCAGATCGCCCATGTATATTTGCTATGATCATATGCGCTCGCAATAGGGATTGGATACTGCCGAAATACATCGTATATATTTCATAATGTAATCATTCAAATAACAATAGGTGTTTATAAGGTAGTATATTGTTATCTTTCGACTTCGTTTTATAGTCAAAAATGCTTGGTACCTTCCAGATCCACCGCCCCAAGGCCTTTTCGTCTGATTGCTCCAAATGTCGTCGAAAAAGTGCCACGCTGCGATTCCTTGGTCGTGCTATAATGCGCATGAGGAGGTGAAGCTAATGAAGAACCTGACGATTGCAATTCTGGCAATGTCATTGGCAGGGTGTGGCGTCGAGCTACTCACTACGACGGCCATCCAAGGAGAATTACAGGCGCAGCAACTCAAGACCGTGAAAGGCAATCTGGACTACGCAAAAGAGCAGAGCGCGGAAATCACGCTGCGAAACGCATTGAACACGTATTACGGAGAGAAAGGTCGCTACCCAGGATCACTGTCCGAACTGGTACCAGAGTATCTTGACCACGTGCCCACGCGGCCGGATGGAACGTCCTTTGGTTATGACCCGGCGACGGGCCGCCTCTCCGACACTCCAGCAGCCACGACCACTCCCTCGATGGCCGCTACGACCGACGATTCGCAAAGACTCAGTCAGATTAGCGCTGCGATTGCGCGATATGGACAGGCCACGGGCCGCTATCCCACCTCATTGTACGCTTTGGTTCCGGAGTATCTTCCGGAAGTGCCCAAAACCGCGTCCGGCCAAGCGTTCATCTACTATCCGCAGAACGGCGCCCTGTATCACCCCGCGCAACTCCAGACGCCGGCCGCGCCCATAACTCAGCCGCAGGCCGTGTCCCCGACACCTCCCCGCAGGGCTGGTGTCGGCGGCGTAGGACCCATGGGCGAGATGATGACCGGCATCGGCATCCAGCAAGAATTGAATAGCATGAGCAACGTGGGAACTTCGGCCGCTCAAGGCCGCGCCATGCGTGGCATTGACAACTCACAGCAGCAGCACCAGCAACAACAGGAACGGGCGCTAAACAACTTGGGCCTTTAGACCCCGGAGACCGAATAGGTCCCATAGGTCCTACTCGTCCCGTAGGGCGGAGGAGTCAACCATCTTCAGCCTTGCACGTTGATCACTGCCGCGCCATGTTGGTTGATGAGGGGGGGGGTTACCTTCTGTTCCTTGGCGACTTCTTCGAAGGCTTGTTGCCAGGTGTTACGAAGTTCGGTGAGGTGCGCGACACATTCCGCAATCGGCCCCGTATCTTTCCGAATGTTCGCCCGGATCAGCAAGTGCTGCAAGTACTCATAAACCCGGTCCAGACTGCGGGCGATGTTCCCGGCTTTCATGTCCAACGCGACGCGCAATTCGTTGATGATATCCTGGGCGCGAACCAAGTTGTTATGCACGCCTTCGGATTTGCCCCGTTCGAGTTGGCGGCGCGCCTCTTCGGCCCGCTGGATCGCGCCGTTAAACAGCATCACGATCAGCTTGCCTTGCGATGCGGTTTCCACCTCGACTTTCCGATAGCTTGCCAACTCGCTGCCGGGCGCGGTCATACCTTGAAGCCCTCCTTTTTCTAGAATCGGAGAAACACCTGAGCCAGACTCGCCAGCGCGGTGTTCTGCGACTGAAATCCAGCAGAAAGCTGCTCCAATCGCGTAAACTGTGCGCGGAGCCGCCGTTCATGCGTTTCGAGGCGGTCTTCCAATTGTTCGATACGTTGATTATAGGCGTCAATCTGCTCGTCAATCGTGCCGTTCGTCCGCGACCGCTCATTCAGAAACCCAGTCGTGGACGCGACGTCATCTAGGTAATCGTCAAACAGGTCGGCGATTCCCGTGCCGCCGGTGTTCGTGAAGAGACTCTCCACGTTGAGTCTATCGTCTGCGAGCGCATCCCGAAACGCATCCTCATCCAATTGAAGCTGGGCGATGGCCGTCGAGTCAAACGTGTCGCCCGTAGTAATGCCGATGTCCACGAGACTCTTGAAGTCGCCGCTGACGCCGCTGATCTGGCTGAAGATGTTATCGCGCAGATAGTTTTCTATCATCCGGATGGAGGCATCCCCGGCGAGCCTACCCTCCCGCGCCGTAAGCTCCACAAGACTTCGCACCGCTTCATTGAAGGCGGTAACGAATTCCTGCACGTCTTCCACGATCGAATCATCGTCGGTAGAAACGGTCACGCTGCTGGTTCCCGTACTCAGAAAGCTAAGCGTAACCCCACTAATCGCATCGGTGACGTCGTTCGTGTTGCGGGTCTGAGTCGCGCCGCCGTTCACGGTGAACTGGGCGTCGTTGCCGGCGGTTTGCGTTGCCGTCGTAAGATTCGTCCGGCTCAGGAAATTGCTGGTACCGGAGGTGAAGTCTATCGTGCGGCTGCCGAGCACGTCGGACACCACCCGGATGGTGTCGTTGGACGAGTCGTAGGTGGCCGTGACCTTCGCGTCGGAATCGTTAATGCGCGCCAGCACGTCCGAGATGGAATCCACCGTTACATCTATCGTAATGGTGATTCCGTTGATTTGGAACGTGCCGGAAGTGACCGTGCCGGCGTCAAAATCCACGGTATTCAAGACGTCGCTCGGGTCCACTGCCCCGAGATGACGCGTGCTCACAACTTCGGTCTCGCCCGAAACCGTAGTTTGCGTAGCGTCGGCCACGGCAATCACGGCGAGGAAATTGCTCGTATCGCCGGTACCGCCGAAATTGATCAGGCTCGTATCATTGGGAGTCGAGTTCCGGATGGTGACCTTGTCGGTCGAAGCGCTATAGCTTGCCGTCACGCCCGCCGCGCTGGAATTGATGTCGTTGATGATATCCTGCAGACTGTCGCTGGCCGGGTCCACGGTGAAGGCCACCCCGTTGATGGTGAATTGTCCGGCCGTAATCGGCGTCGTAATGCCGCTCGTGTCCAGCGATACATTCTTGTTGATGGCGTCGCCGAGTACCGCGCTGCTGGTGGCCACGGTGGCGCTGGCAAGCTGGGTCACGTTGATGGTGTACGAACCCGCAACGGGGCTGGTCCCGGTCACTTCGGAGGTCAGAACCGTCTCCGAACTGGAAGTAGCCAGGAACTGACTGAAAATGCCGTTGAACTGGAAATCTTGGGAGCGGCTGCGTAACGTGGTCAACGTGGTCCGCAAGTCGAGGACGGCCTGGCGCTGAGCCTCGAGCGCGGTGATGCGCGCTTGCAGCCGGGTGATAGGTTGCCGTTCGAGCAGCATAAGCTGCGCGATGATGTTGTTCGTGTCCAGCCCGGTTATCAGTCCGCCGACATTAAACACACCACCCACGTCTTGCTATCCTCCAACAAAATGCCACACCATCCTATCACAACTTATCGGCAGACCAATTAAGTTCCTTTAGCCAGGACGACAAGGACCACAAGGACGCCAATGGCCGCGCACGTGACGATCAGACCCTGTACCCTACTCCTTCATCAGATATTGCAGATTCCCAATGGGTTTGCCCTGTTGGTCGGTAATCCGAAAAACAAAACCCCAATTATGGACACCGTTGGTCACCTTAATCAGGAACGGCGTCGTTCCTTTTGATAACTTCACCGGGAGGATGGCATGGTCCAACCAGGCGGTGTCTTCCCCAGGATAATCGTAAAGCAGCGCGCCGCCGATCCAGAGCTTACCGGCATCGTTCGTGCCCAGCCGAACCTGTACTTCTTGCTCTTGCGGTGACGCGACGTGGCAGAAGGCGTACGCACAGACTTGCTCCGTCGGTTTGAACACTTTCGTCAAATCCACGGAGGCCTGGGAGCCCTGGCCTTGAAATTCTTGCCATCGCACTTTGCCGCCAAGACCGTCATATTCGGCGGCAAGGTCAATAGCCTGCTCCGGCGGATAGACGACGCTATGCCCGGTCAATCCTTTCTCGCTGGGAAACGGTCCGATCAGCATCCAATGTGTCTGTGTGCCAAAATGCTTTCGCAGATTGATTTCCTTGCCGTGGTAATAGTCCAAAGCTAACTTCCAGCCCTCTTGGAGGCGCTCCGGATCGCTGTATTTTATCGGCATGGGTTCCAACATCGGCACATCAGACGGTCCGGCAAAACCGGGTCCTATTGCCCACCCCAAATCCGACGTATAATCCCGGAGTCCAAGGTCGCGCAGTTCCCGCGCCAGCGCCACGTACTTGGGAGTGGTAACGACCTCGCGGTCCGCAATAACCCTCAGATACGCCCGCAGGTCCGCATCTCCGGTGTACTTGTCCAGCCCGCGCCCAATCAGTTGTTCGCGGCAATTGTGACTGTATATCCAGTTGTAGCGCCGGGACATCATTAGCGACGCGGCGTAGCCTTGTCGGAATTCTTCCAAGGGCATGCCCGGATCATAGACCGATTGATTGTCAAACCCGAACGGCCAGATACCGGCGGCAATCGAACATCTTTCGGTCCAGTATTTCTTTGCACGATCGCTTAATAACTTGTCGAAGAGGGCGTTGCAAGTCCAGGCATAACAGAACATCCTCCGGATATTCGGGTCCCGATAGGTATGTTCGGTGCAGTAATGCAGTCCACCCGGAGCATTGCGGCGTGCCGCTTCTTCGATCCAAGCGGTATGAATGACGTTCCCCAAGCTGAACCCCTGTTCGGGGAACGTCAGGAATACCATGTCGGGGAACTCGTCGTAGAGGACTTGCATGACCCGCGTCATGCGGTCATGGATTTTGCGAATCAAATCCCCTCGCGTGTAGCCCTCGTACGTGTAGCCCTCCCAGCCAAAATCATACTGCAGCCCGACGTACTCGATGTCCAATGCAATACCGGTGCAGCCCGTGTCCCGCGCGAAGATGGCGAATTGACGGAAGTTGTGGTCAATCCGCTGCCAGGCCGTGTCGTTAGACCATTCGAAGAAGTGGTCAAAGGAAATCTTTAGAAATGTTTCCGAACCGATCCGCCGGCAGACTTCGTTGGCGCGCGCCGCTTTCTGGAAAAATTCGTCGGACGCGCCAATCGTCCATGCTTTCCCATCGGCGGCCCAGATATCGCTCGACCATTCGCGCGCAATGAAGTCCAGGAAGAACGCGCTGACGCCGCGGCGCGACCATTCCTCCGCGTCGGCGAGCAAGTCGTCCGGTCCAATCGAAAATAGGATGCTCTTGGGCAGCGGAAAATCTTCCAGTCGTCCGTAGCTCAGACCCGGCTCCGCCTTCTCCCAGTCCGAGAGCATACTGACCTCAGCCGCTATGGCCGCCTGAAAAGGAAACAAACAGACCACAATCACCAATCGGGAAAGCTTCAGCATGACCCTACTCCATCGTCTCGCGGCTAAGCACGCCCACGGTTCTTCAATGGAAAAACAGTTGTCGAAACCCCATCAACTCGTTGCGAATCTACCGCCGATTCCGGCTCAGGCGACGATTCGGCGCTCGGCTGCGGCGCGTCAGCAGAAGCGTTGCGGCGAGAATCCATACGTTGCCGTCCGCCAACGCTGAAAGCGCAGACGTCACGGCTGAGGATTTTGTCGGAGCAAGACTGAAATTGAGTGTGGTTACGCTGGCGCCGACGCTCACGCTCCCGGCGGTTATCTCTTGGAAACCCGCAGCCGTCGCGCGGACCGAGTAAGTTCCCCCTGGAATACTCGCAAAGGCGTAAGCACCGTTCGCATCGGATACTGTAGACACGTTCCCCAAGTTCTGAATGAAGACGGAGGCATTGGCAATGGGCGGAAACGTAGTGGAACAACCGCTTTGCACGCCTCGCGTGCTCTTGACTACCCCTGCTAAGCTGCTAGGCAGTACCGAGGTATTGGTCGTCACGCTGAGTACGAAGGAGCTGGACTCCGATTTCGCTTCGGCTTTCGTGGCCGACGTCACCACCACGTAGAGTATTCCAATATCATTCGCCGTCGTGGTGTAAGAAAGTGAAATGGTATCCCCCGCAAGGTCCGCCACGGTGCTGGTCGCCAGGATGGTAGCTGCATCCGTACCGTACAGGGTCACCAGCGGAGCGACATCGGCCCCCGCTCGAAAGACCGTGATCAGCAATTCCATTCCGGCGTCGGTTTCGTAAAACGCCGTCCAGTCCTCGTCCGCGTCGGAAGCGAGGTTGTGCACTTGCTCCGGCCCATTGACATCAATCCATCGCGCGGCCTCCGGCGAATCATCCGGTTCATACCGGTCTGGAAGATCAAGCGCGCTGGCGCTGATCCGATAAGTCGCTGCCAATTTGCATTCTGGCCCCCCATCACACATCAACGGCACTACGACCGCGAAATACGTTCCAGGCCTCAAGGACACCGTCCGCACAACGTCGCCGAACTGGTCTATCGGGGCGCTCAAACGAATATAAACGGCCGTGTCAAGGAGTTCCGCCGCGGTCGTGATCGCCGGCAAATTCGATTCAAAAAGCCCAAGGCCGATGATCGCTTTGGGCTTGGGGTCCAACACCTCCAGTTCGAAATACAGCGTGGCTTGCCGGTTCAGCGTGATTTTGTACAAGTCAAAGTCCCCTAAAGGAGCGAGGTCATGAATCTGCGGTATCCCACTGGTGGGAAGTGATGTTGCCTGAAACGGCAGATTGTCGGGTTCGAAACCGTCCTGAGCCGTCGCCACCCCAGCCACCAGAAGCAATAGACCACCCCAGCCACCGAACGACTTTCGCCGAATGTTTTTCTGATTCATGGCGTCCTCCAATCCCGGCAACCCAAGTATATTGCGGTGACTTGGCCGTGTCAATGCGGATCAGGAAAAATGCGCGATGGACGCTCTCTAAGAATAATCAAATTCCCGTTTCCTTTCTGCCGCACCTTTGATAGAATGCACGAGTAAGTCTTCGGAAGTGGGAATGTCTGCAGGCGCGCTGGCATGAGATTAGCGGTACAGGACGGGCGGCTGCCAGGCCGTTCTTTCTGCGAGAAACTGGACCAAGCCGAGGCGTACGGCTTCGAAGGTATCGAGCCGGGCGGTTGGGGTCTTTCGCAGCGCATTCCAAGCACTCCGGAGCGTCGGCTCTAAAGATTACATGGTATTCGAATGCGGGCTACGGGGTCGGCCTGCGGTCACCCTGTCAGAGTCCGTGGCATTTCTCCGAAAGCAACTTCGATAGAAAGGAGGCGGGGCGATGGTCAAGGTGGCTTTCGTCGGCTGCGGCGGGATACAAAACGAACATTACAAACATCTGTGCGCGATGGACGATGTGCGGCTCGTGGGCCACTGCGACGTCGAGAAAGCGCGCGCGGAGGCGGCGGCCGAGAAGTACGGCGGCGACGTGTTCACCGATTACAAGGCCCTGTACGACAAGACCAAGCCGGACGCGGTGTACGTCAGTGTTCCGCCGTTCGCACACGTGGGCATGGAGGAGGAGGCGGCCGGACGCGGAATTCATCTATTCGTCGAAAAGCCCGTCGCAACCGAGTTGGCGACGGCGAAGCGTATCGCTGAGGCCATCCGAAAATCGGAGATCATCGTCAGCGTCGGCTATTGCTTTCGCTATTACGACACGGTCTCGCAGGCCCGTCAGATACTGAAGGGTAAGTGCCCATCGCTCATCCATGGGGCGTGGAATGGCGGCATGCCCGAAGTCTGGTGGTGGCGCCGGATGGACAAGAGTGGCGGGCAGGTCGTCGAGCAAACTACCCATATTTTTGATCTGGTGCGGTACCTTTGCGGGGAAGTCGCGGAGGTCTACGCCGTGGCCTCGACCGGGTGCCAGAACCACGTCGAGAGTTTCTCGATTCACGACAGTAGCGTGGTCTCCTTGCGCTTGAAATGCGGCGGAATTGCCTGTATCACCTCCTCCTGCGTCGCTAACCACAGCGCCCAAGTGGGCGTCGAAATCGTTACCCCGGATATGACCTTGAGCATCGCGTGGGGAAAGCTCACCATGAAAGAGGATAGCAAGGTCACGGAGTTCACATCCAAAGTGAACATCTACGAAGAGGAAAGCAAAGTCTTTATCGAAGCGGTCAAAACCGGCAAGCGCAACAAGATTCGGTCTTCGTACACCGACGCGCTCAAGACCTTCATGGTCACCCATGCCGCCAACGAATCCATTCGCTCTGGTCTTCCCGTAAAACCCTGAGGCCGTCGTCGGGAATCGGAAACGACTCAAAGCCCAGATGCGAACCGGTAAATTGGTGTTTCTCATGATTCATACGTTTCGCATATACACTATCAAATTATTGAAAACAAAGGAGTTATAAACGGTTAACACTTGACATTCAAGGGGGTGAGTGATACAATCCCACTGATTGAAAAGTCACCCAGTGGAACGTGTGCATCCCTCATGTGGAGGCGTAGGCACTGATGATGAATTCGTGGAATGAGAAGAAGGCTGAATCACCGGCCAGTCCGAGCGTGCCACGTCCAAGCCCCGGGCCCTTAGTTCCTCCGACCCGGGCAAGCACTAGCCCGGTCCCGCCTGCCAACGATCCTCCGACCGCCGGCATGCTGGTCGGGGTCGCAGGACGCCTCGGCGATATGCTGGTCCGTGAAGGCGTAATTTCCGCGGCGCAATTGCGCGAAGCCCTCGTGTTGCAAAAAGAAAAGGGGGGGTTTCTGGGCCAACGCCTGATCGAATTGGGCTATCTCAAACAGCCCACCCTGATTTCCTACCTGGTGAAGCAATGCAAGATTCCCCGTTTGAGCCTCCTGGACTATGAAGTCAAACCGGAGCTTTTCCAGCGCGTCTCGAAGGAAGCCTGTCTCAAGTATTTCCTGCTTCCGATTGACCAACTGGGCAAAATCCTGACCGTAGCCATGGTGGACCCGTTGGACATCGAGGCGCTGGAATTTATCCGGAGAGCCTGCCCCGACCTCAAGATCAAACCGATACTCTGTGACTGGGAACACTACGAGATCGTGTCACGGCGGGTGTTCGGCTCCGGCCCGTCCGTACCGCAGGAAGTCACGGCAAGCGCCCTGCACCTCGCCCCAACGAGTACGCCGGCAAAGGCCGAACCGCAGGTACCGGCCCCGAACGATGGTCTCGCAGGACCCACGGCCGGGTCCGTGGACGCAACGTCGGTGGAAGAACCAACGACGCCCGCGACGGCAGGCCCCCCACTCGGCGCTATCCCTGCCGCGGAGGAACTGTCCTCCAGGCTGCGTACCGATCTCCGGGACGCACTGAAAGAAGCGCTCGAGCCATTAGTAAGCGGCCTGATGAACCGGGTCACGACTCCAACTCCGCCGCCCGAAGATATCCCCTGGGCTCAGGACGTGGAGGAGGTCGGTGCAACCGCGACTTCAAATGTCGCACACTTCCCATCCGGAGACGCGGCTAAGAAACACCGCCCACCCTTGACGGTTGTCAGCAAGCCGGAGCGAGATGTTTTGGACGCCATCGCCGGACCGGGCCTGCGCAAACGTTCGGATGAACAGGTTCGGAGCTTGTTGGATTCGGAAGAGACCTTGGAGGCATACCAGTTCGAAGCTTTTCTGGCGGGGAAAGTTAACGCCTTTCCGTTTGCGTTGAGCAAAGCCGTGGCTAAGTCACCGGGCCGCGATTACAACCCGTTCTTTTTGTACGGCGACGTGGGGCTGGGCAAAACCCATCTGGTCAACGCCATCGGCAATTGGGCGCAGACCCACATTACCGACTGCCGGGTCGGTTACGTGCCCGCGAGCCGCTTCGCCTACCGTCTGGCGGACGCCTTGGCCACGCGCCAATTGGACGTGTTTCGCGAACATTACACCCATTGGGACGTGCTGGTGTTTGACGATATTCATGCCCTGGCCGGACGTCGGGATGCCCAGGAGGAATTCAGCCAGATACTCGACACGTTGCAACCGTTGAGCCGACAGATTATCATAACCGCCAACCGGCCACTGGACCGGCTGACGGAATTGGAAAAAGGGCTCGTGTCTCGGATCGGCGGCGGGATCGTCGCCGGACTGGCGGCGCCGGAATTCGAGACACGGCTGGAGATACTGCGTCACCATGCTGGCGGCAAGCCGGTGCCCGAGGCGATTCTCGCGCTCGTTGCCAAACGGGTGCCGCAGGACGTGCGACGGATGATCGGGGCCATGCGCAAGATCGTTGCTTTCTCGACCTTGGTCGAGCAGGAACTCACGAGCGAGTTGGCCGTTGAGATTCTGGCACAACTGGACGCCGGGGAAGCGGCGTAAGTATAAGGAGTGATTGGTGCCACCGAAAATTGCAAAGAGGGGTTTGGCGGAAGTACTGCTCGAACAAGGGCTGATTACCGAAGAGCAGCGCCGGGAGTGCATTGCCGTTCAAAAGGCCACGAACCTGAGTCTGGCGCACATCCTCGTCGAGCGGGGATATCTCTCGGAAGAAGACCTGGTGGTCACACTGAGCCAGCAACTGGATATCCCACACATCCGAGTCACGAATTATAACATCCCGAAGGAGGTCATCGAAGAAGTCCCCGAAAGCCTCGCGCGCCAATACCAGATGTTACCCGTGTCGGTTACGGGCGACGTATTGACCCTGGCCATGGCCGACCCGCTCAATATCATGGCCTTGGACGACCTCCGGCTGGTCACAAATTACGAGATCAATCCGGTCGTCGCGGTCGAATCGGAATTGACGCAAGCCATCGAGAAACACTACGGGGTCGGGAAACAGAGCGCCGAGTTGTATAAAAAACTTGTCGCCGGCGATGGCCAGGAAGAAAAACTCGAGGTGGTCGAAGAGAAAGAGGACATCGCGGACACCGCCTCGCTCCAAGCGGAAGCGCAGCATGCCCCCGTAATCCGCCTGGTGAATCTGATCCTGGTCAACGCGCTGGAGGCCGGCGCAAGCGATATTCACGTCGAACCGTTCGAGAAAGTCTTGCGCGTCCGATATCGCGTGGACGGCGTGTTGGAAGAGACGCAGAATCCGCCAAAGGCGGTGCAAGCCGCGCTGGTCTCGCGCCTCAAAATCATGAGCAATCTGGATATCTCCGAGCATCGCCTGCCGCAAGACGGCCGTTTCCGCATCCAGTTCCGCGCCCGCGAGATTGACTTCCGCATTTCCTTCCTGCCCTGTTACTACGGCGAAAAGGTGGTCATGCGCATCCTGGACAAGGGCAACCTCACTATGGACCTGGACAAAATGGGTTTCGAAGAACAACCCGCGAAGGCTTTCGGCGAGGCGCTGGCGGCGCCGTTTGGTATGATCTTATTGACCGGGCCGACGGGCAGCGGGAAGACGACTACCCTCTATAGCGCCTTGCATAAGCTCAATACCCCCGACACCAACATCGTTACCGTCGAGGACCCCATCGAGTACGAACTCTTCGGGGTCAACCAAGTCCAAACCCAATCCCAAATCGGCCTGACTTTTGCCGCGGGCCTACGCAGCATCCTCCGGCAAGACCCCGACATCGTAATGGTCGGCGAAATTCGTGACGAAGAGACCGCGGACATCGCAGTGAAAGCCGCCCTGACCGGACACTTGGTCCTGAGTACGTTGCACACCAACGACGCGGCGAGCGTCTTCACGCGGCTCATTGATATGAACGTGGAACCGTTCCTGGTGCAGTCCTCGATCGTGCTGGCCGCCGCGCAGCGACTGCCGCGGCGTATCTGTGCGGAATGCAAAGAACCGATCCGGGTGCCGGACGACGTGCTGCGTCGCATCCAATTTCATCAGCAACCCGGCGCCGAGCCACCGGTGTTTTATCGGGGCCGTGGATGTAGTCGCTGCAAGAATACCGGCTATAAAGGGCGGCTGGCGCTGATCGAAGCCATGCCCAACTATCCCGATCTGCAAGAACTGGTCATGAAGCGGGCGCCGGCCTCACAGATTAAGAACATGGCCATCAAGTGTGGAATGAAGACCATGCGCCAAAATGCCCTGGCGAAAGCCGCCAAGGGCTTGACGAGCCTGGAAGAAGTGCTCAAGTTGACCGCAGCCGACTAAACCACAATCGGGAGGCAGGGGCAGACATGGCGGCAAGTATCAAGGAGCTTTTGACCAAAATGATCGAGGTGGGGGCGAGCGATCTGCACATTGCCGTCGGTGCGCCGCCGATTCTGAGGATTCATGGAAGTCTCGAACCGGTGGACGGATGCGCGGTGCTCAAGCCGCAGGACACCCGCGACATCATCTACAGCGTGATGAACGAAGAACAGATCGCCGTGTTCGAGAGCGAAAAGGAATGCGACATGTCCTTCGGCATCGAGGGACTGAGCCGGTTCCGTTTGAACGTGTTCCGCGACCGTGGCTCGGTCGTGGCGGCGTTCCGTGCCATTCCTTATGACATCCGGTCCTTCGAGGAACTAGGCCTCCCGCGGGTAGTGGCCGACTTTGCTTTCCGCCCGCTCGGACTGATCCTGATTTGCGGGCCCACCGGCAGCGGAAAGTCCACCACGCTCGCGGCCATCATCAACCGGATCAATCAGGAACGCAGCGTCCATATCATCACCATCGAGGACCCCATCGAATACTTGCACCGCCACAACAAGTCCCTGATCAATCAACGCGAAGTGAACGCCGACACCAATTCGTTCGCGGCGGCGCTCAAACACGTGTTGCGCGAAGACCCGGACGTGATTCTCGTGGGCGAAATGCGCGACCAGGAGACCATCCAAGCGGCGCTGACCGTGGCCGAGACCGGTCACTTGGCCTTTGCCACACTGCACACGAACGACGCCGTCCAGACCGTCAACCGTATCGTGGACGTGTTTCCCGCCAGCCAGCAAGACCAAATCCGGACCCAGCTCTCGTTCGTGCTCGAGGGCGTGTGCGTACAGCAACTCATTCCCCGCGCGGACGGGCAAGGTCGCGTCATTGCCCTCGAGGTGATGCTGCCCAACACGGCCATACGTTCCTTGATTCGCTCGGAAAAGATCGAACAGATTCCCGGCATGATCGAAATCGGTACCGGCGAAGGCATGCTGACCATGAACCAGTCGCTGTACCGCCTCGGGCGCCGAAACATCATCTCGATGGACATGGCCTTCAAGCGCAGTACGGACCCGGAAGGTTTACGGCGGCTCTTCGAACGAGGACAGTAATGCGCCGGTTCCTGGAACGGCTCCGCCCCGTGCAGGAAGGGGTGGGGGGCGGGCCTTCTTCGATTGCCGCCATACGGATCGTCCTACTCCTCATCGTCGCCTCCGGTACCTACCTGCTCGGGGAATATGAACGCCTCGGGATCGCGTTCCTCTCATTCTTTTACCTCGTGGGCATCGGCTGTAGCATTACCTACCTCGTCGTCCAACGC
>JACQVH010000143.1 GCA_016209895.1 Candidatus Hydrogenedentota bacterium
CTCCAGACGTTTCGTCCCCAGCATTACGCCATCGCCCACGTCGTGGGACACGACTACGCCTCGTTCTACGCCCGGGAAATCAAGTATCGCGAGACCGCCGGCTATCCGCCCTACCGGCGGATGGCCAATCTGCTCCTCGAATCCGAAGACCCCCAACTCGCCGAACGACACGCCGCGCTCTTGAAGCGTGTGGTTAAAGAACAGATTGAAAAACTGGAGTTCCGCGGCCTCGAAATCCTCGGCCCGGCCCCGGCTACGGTGCGCCGGGTCCGAAAAAAATACCGCTGGAATCTCGGCCTTCTCTCCGCCAGCGCGAAGCGCCTCAACGCCCTCGCCCGCGCTACCCGCGACGCCTTTCCCGAACGCGCGCAAACCAGCAAAGTTCAACTGAAGATCGATCTCGACCCATACGGAAGCTATTAGTACCTAAAGAGTTGATTAGGGCGAGAACAGTGGATTACGATACGAGCCGATTTACGGACTCACGGAGGGACTCTTCAAGAAATCAGCCACGCGTCATCAACATCTCCGGGCTCCGGCCTGCTCCTCTTGTCATACGCACGGTCGCCTATGAGCATTCCCCACCACGCCATCGCAAGGAACCACGCCTCATTCTCTTCGCCAGGGCTAACTTTCGGAGGATCCTCTACGCCCAAGTCCTCAGGAGCATTCAACTGTAGCGGGGTCAGATGCAGCACGATATGCGCTCCTTCATGTAATAAGATCTTGCCTAGTACCATATCGAAGTATCTATAAGACAGGTCGAAGCGCGCGCGACGTCGCTCGAGAAAATCCCGTGGGTCTTGATCACCCAGCGCATCCCTCACAATCTTCTCTTCGTCGTAAATTATCCACAGAATCCCACGCTCGTTGGCCGTAGCCACCCTCCTCACGACCAACCAAGAGACGAAGTCTCTTAACCTGATTCCTGCGGCGTCCTGACCTTTGCGCTTGTTGACGAATTTCAGATCATACTGTAACCTCGTGGCCGCGTGTTGGCGGGCCAAGTACAACAGGAAAGGCCGAACGCTATTGGCTCCCGTGGGACGGGACGGCTCATCCAAAGGCCGTTCTCCGAGTATACACTTGTATTGTTCGTTAGGTGCGACTCCAGCCACCCGGGTGGCACTGAGGTACGCTGCCAGGGACTCATAGCCAGCCCCGACAAGTGTTTTATATCTCTCAAGAGAAAACGGCACCCGACGTTCCCCCGCGTCTCCACCTCGAATGGCCAGAATGGCTATGCCGACACCGCAGCATCATCGCTCTCCAGTTCCTCCAACGCCCTCAACATCAGGTAAACCTCCAAGGAAAGATTGGGGATCTTACCGCTCGTTCCAGTTGCCGCAGCCCCTTGGGCGCGATCACGTTTCATTTGGTCCTCCCAGTAATCCTTCTCAGCTTTTGAAAGCTTCTCAACGAGAGAAAGATCGAGTGCGTCAGCGGGCGAGTGACCGATCGCACACGACAAGCGTTCGAATACCCCCGTCGTGATCTTCTCCTGGCCTTCTATAATTCCGAAAATCATGCCCCTTTCGCCGTTGCGCGAAAACAAGCGAGCATCCATGTCGACAAGCTCGTCGTACTCCCATTTTCCAAGGCTTTGTCTCAAAACGTCTTTCCATGCTTTGCGGATGGTTTCTTCTCCCCCGAAGATATCAACGGCCTTATTCATGGCTCAAGACTCCTTACCATAGCAAAAAAACTCACTCTCCCGAATCCTCAGACAATGCACCCCACGAACAATGTTACCACAATGCTCCGTGTTCACAAAATCGCGGCTTCCGATAACGCAACAACCTGATTCTGTCTAAAACAACAACTTCCAGTTTATACTCTGATGGCAAGGGGAGTTCCACCCCCTCGTCGTCGACAAGAAATCCGGTCAAACGACAACGCTTGGCCATCGAGCATCAGGAACACGAAAAACCAAAACCCAATATAGGTGATAATAAGGTGATTGCCTTTTATCACATCGTCAAGCGCCTGTCAAGCGTTTTCTTGGAGGCTATCATTAAGGCACCGACCAAGCCTATCGACATTCTGGTCCCTGAAAGACGGGTACCTGCTCATTTCTGGGTGAATTGGTCACAGTTATGATGGCAAAATAGGCCTCGGCCGGACAAGCCCCCGGCCGTGTTCGGCATCCTCCAGCCCAATTCTCAGTTAGCGTCTCGCAAACTCAGTGAAGTCTCTACTATATCCCCCCTCTCGGTACTGCGCACGAGATCTGTGCCCTGAGCTTGCCAAGCGTGCACTACGGAGACTGGGAGCAACAGGGGGGCACATACGCTGGCAAGCTTAGGCCGTAGGGGTCGGCCGCGAAGTTGCAATCTCGAGGAAAACGTGATTTGATGATTGGATGATTCCCCGATGGATTTTGAAATTATCGGGTCGCTGAGAAGTGACTGACGATGAAAAAGAAAAACAAACCAGCGGTCCAGTTTGCGGTTTGCATTGACAACGAAGGCTATCCGGCGTCGCTGGAAGTGGGGAAACTGTATCGTATTCTTCCGGACGAAGAAGCGGCTTCGCACGGTTATCTCCGGGTCATTGACGAGACCGGCGAAGATTACGGTTATGTCGCCGACCGTTTCTTCCCAATCAAAATATCATCAGGGCTAGAAAAAATCCTGCTGTCCGCCCTCGAAAAACAAGGCGCCGCTGCATAGAAATCATCGGTATCGCCACGGTGCAACGCGTCCACAAGAAATATGCCTGTAACCGGGACGAGTTCTACGTACCGGAAAACGCCGACTATACGATCGTGGACTCCGCAATTGATTCGGTCCGGTTCACCGTCGAGAGGACGCTCGCGCCGTGCAGTTGCGGCCACGTTTCGGCCATATCGAGCTTTGTGGACCCCGAAGGGAACCCGATGACCTGGCACGACTTCGGCCAGATCGAGGGGCCCGGCTGGGCGGCCAACGCCGTCGGGGGCGCGCACGAAATCTATCAGTTCGGAAGGTTCCTGAGGCGACTTGATTGGCAGCAGTCAGCGCTGAAGGTATTGGGCCACGTGCTCGACCACGGGTTCCTTGACCCGGAGACAGGTTTCATCCACGGTTACCGGAAAATCCCGAGCAACGAACTGTTTTTGAATTATCAGTCCAACTCGGAATGGCTTTGTCCGGGGTCCATGGCGCGCATCGCGTTCCAGTTAGTGACTTTTGCGGGTACACTGGAAGATGACCCGCTTGCTGCTCGGATGCAGGCGGCAGCGGTCAAGTGCGCCGCGTGGATCAACGAGCACGTCGCCTCCGTGCCCAACGGCTGGTTCCCCCGGCGATGCACCCCGAATGGCGTGGTCTACATTGGGAAACAGGCTGGACACGACGACCCGCTATGGCAGACCTCCGCAGATGGCCTCTTCATACTTCAGTTGCAGACGGAACTGACGCGCCGCGGTCTGGCCGAGTACACCGCGCAAGTGGCTCAAAAAACGGATGTCTTCATCAACGCCGGGGGAATCTTCGGCAGCATCAATCACGATACCTACGATCCTCACGAAAATGTCGCGTACTCCGTCGCGTTCCGCACCCTACGTCAGGTGGCGCGTATCTTGGGCCGAGAAGACATCAAGCGTTTCGCGTTCGAGCGGTGCCTCGCCGGACTGGACCGGTTCCAGATGCGCGAAGACCGCAACGGCGTCCAAACCACGGGCCTGCTCTACATGGAGGACACGTGGGACACCGCGTATTTATGGGAGAATGCCGAAGCCGCCGCGGCCTACTTCGAAGCCACCAGCGACTTGCGGGACGCTGACCCCGAGACGAGTCGCCGATACGAGTTGACCGGACTCACCATCCTCCGCGCCATGGCCCGGCATCACTACGGCCCTCACGGTTTCCTCACCGAGGGCGTGGACTGGAACAACCACGTCGGTCAACAACACCACATAGACCAAACAGCCTTCGGCGCGATCCGCTACACCGAACCATTCCTGAACAACCAACACCTCGTCGAACCCACATTGATATACCTCGAGCATCTGGCCTCGACGGAAGATGAAGGCGGCGAACGCCGCTGGCGAGATTGTGAGGGCAACGTAATCTATCGAAAGGCCACACGGGGCTAAGCTGACAACGACACAAGATAAGGATAGTCGCGCGCTCATGAAAGTTGGCGCTACGCACCATCCGTTTGTAATATGACGCCGAGGAACCGATACCATGCATAAGCGAATCAACGTCACGTTACCGGTCGAGACCGTTCACTACTTGGGATGGACGATTGGTCAGACATTATGAAATGCGCCGCCCTTCTGGCGAAACACGCCTCAATTGCTATCGCGCTCATTTGCAGCGGGAGTAGTCTTCTTCCTGTTCTTGCGGCGTCCACACCCGCAAATGACACTGTGTACTGCACGGATTACCTTCCTTACCCGCGCGATACGGAGCTATGGCATAAGATAAATAAAGACGGTGGAATAGAACGCTATCTAAGTTCCGGTGTCGATCCTGCGCCAGACAAAGCCACATTGGGCGTTACGTCGCGTGTCAAGCTAAGTGACTACCAGCGATTGGAAGGATTGCTCCGTATCGTCGCTAACTGGTTACAGGAGTTCCAGCTTGAACACGGGACTTTGCCGTACGATCCGCGGGGCCCCGAGTACGCCCTTTACGCTCTGCATGGGTTCCGTCTGAAAACTGAATTGATTTCGACAATGAGCTACACGGACTTCAGATGGAATTCGGAAACCGAGAAAGTTGACAAACTTCCGTTGACTTACATTAATCAAGAGTCTAGCCGGTTTATGGTCTCGATTGGGGACGAACCACGTATCTTTCTGGCGATTTCGCCAGAGACGTACTTCAAGGGAGATGTCGCCTATGTGAATTCCCGTGGCGAGTTAGTACTCGGGAGTATTCGCCCTGAGTTCAGGGATCGACCGATGACGCTCGTCGGCCAATTCGAAAAACAGATTCTACCTATGTTGGAACGGTCCTATCCCGATCCGGGCATTAGATACACACCGAGTAAAAGGCAAATAGAGACATTGGCCGGGATATTCAAGACTTTGAAAGCCTACCGACGGGAAAAAGGTGCTTTGCCTTCAGATCCGCGAGGGCCAGACTATTCGCTATATGCGCTTTTCAACTATAGTACGGAGGAGAATGGTTGCTTTCCCCCATCGGACTGGGCAGTTGAATGGGATCATACAGGAGGACGAGTAGCGCACTTAGACTATGACTTTGTAGATCCCAATTCGAAACTTGGTTCACGTGATCCTATTCTAATGTCTACGAAAACAACGTTGAAACTACCGTTTGCAATCTACGTCACGCGAGGTGGGATAATCTACTGGGCCCGGCCCCACCAGAATAAGATTGGTAGGCTTTCGACGCTGATTGGTCTTGATGCAGATGAAGCGGCAAAATTTATGGCTGAACTATACGGGAGCTATGGTATCTGACGGGCTTTCGTAGGCGTACGATAACCGGCATCCTCCTTGTGGGGTCCGAACAAACCCTCCAGAGCCCGCTACTCCAATATGATGGCTTGCCCCCTTACACCCTGAACTTCCTTAGACGCAACGAATTTCCGACCACGTTCAGGGAACTGACGGCCATAGCAAGTTCGGCGATGAGGGGGTGCAGTAGACCGAGCACGGCCAGTGGAATAGCCAGCAGGTTGTAGCCGAAGGCCCAGACGAGGTTTTGCTGGATTTTGCGGAACGTGGCCTGGGACAGGCGGATGGCGGTCACCAACGTGCTGAGGTCGCCGCGGATGAGGGTCAGGTCGGCGGACTCGATGGCAATGTCCGTGCCGGTGCCCAGCGCGATGCCCACGTCGGCTTGAACCAGCGCGGCGGCGTCGTTGATACCATCGCGGACCATGGCGACGGGACCGACTTCGCGCTGGAGTTGCTTGACGGCCTCGGCCTTTTCACCCGGCAGCACGTCCGCGAGCACGCGTTCGATGCCGAGTTGTTGCGCGACGGTGTGCGCGGTCCGCGCGTTGTCGCCGGTGATCATGGCCACCTGAAGGCCCATTTCCTTCAGCGCCCGCACGGCGGAAGCTGCCTCCGGCTTGGGCGTATCGGCCACGCCGACAGCGCCCACCACCTGCCGATCAACCGCAACCAGCACCGTGGTCTTCCCTTCGGCCTGCAGCTTGTCCACGGTCTCCCGAATCTCGGAAAGATTGACGCCGAGATCGGCCAGATAGGCGTCCTTACCGACGTGCACCACGGCATCGCTTGCGCGCGCCTCGGCGCCTTTGCCCGGAACGGCGGCAAAACCCGATGCGTCCATTGCCTCAATGCTTTGCTCAGCGGCATAGCGGACGACGGCCGCCGCGATCGGATGTTCGGAATTTCGCTCGACCGACGCGGCCCATCGCAGCACTTCCTCCCGCGTCCGTTCCGGAACTGGGACCACGTCGGTTACCGACAATTTTCCCGTAGTGAGCGTGCCGGTCTTGTCCAGGCAGACCACGCGGATGGAGCGCATCGTCTGGATGGCCTCGCCGCTGCGAATAAGGATGCCCCGCGCGGCACCGGTACCCGTGCCGACGAGCAGCGCCGTGGGCGTGGCTAGGCCCATAGCACACGGACAGGCAATGACCAGGACGGCGACCGCCGCGAACGCGGCCAACGTCCCGGGTGAAGCATTCTGCGCATGTACCCAAGGCAGGTACGCGGCCAGCGCGGTGGCCATCGCCAGCATGGCGTCCGGAAAGACCAGCCAGGCCAGGAACGTAACGAGGGCTATTAACAAAATAATCGGCACGAAGACCGCAGTCACTTGGTCCACGAACGCCTGGATGGGGACTTTCGCGCTCTGCGCTTCCTGCACGAATTTGACCACCTGCGCCAGGAAGGTGTCTTTGCCGACGCGCGACACGCGGACATAGAGCACGCCGGTAGTATTCACGGTAGCGCCGATCACCTCGCCCCCCGGACTTTTCTCGACCGGCAACGATTCGCCCGTGGCCATGGATTCGTCCACCGCGCTGGCGCCGGACAGAACCTTGCCGTCCGCCGGAATCTTCTCTCCGGGACGGATCACCACTACGTCGCCGACATTCAACTCGCTAATCGGAATCTCGACTTCCGCGTCGCTGCGGATGACCCGCGCCGTCTTCGCGCCGAGTTCGAGCAGCCGTCGAATGGCCTGAGACGCGCGGCCCCGCGCGCGGGCTTCGAGATAGCGCCCGGTCAGGTGGAAGGCCATGATCATCGCGCCCACCGCTGTGTAACTGGCCACGGGCAAGCCCATCAGCGAGAGGGGACCCGTGACGAACGCCGAGCCCGTTCCGATAGCAATCAAGGCGTCCATGTTGGGCTGGAAATTGACGAAGCTCCGAACCGCCTGACGATAGGTCTGTGCACCGGCTATGGCCAGGACAGGTACGGCCAAAGCCACTTCGAACCACTCAAAGTAGGGCAGGTGCAGCACATGGCTCATGTGGATGATCATCAGAACCGCCACGGGACCGGTCAGCAGCCAAGCCAGCAGTAACCGGCGTTGGGCGGCACGTAACGCCAGCGCGGCTTCGTCTTGGGCCTGGGCCTCGACCTCAGCAGTCTTCTCGCGCGCGCCGTATCCGGCTTGCTCGATGGCTTGGACCATGGCCGGAATACTCGCCGCCGTGGGATCGAACCGGACGCGGGCCTCTTCCGTCGTCAGATTGACAACCGCATCGGCAACGCCGGGCACGCGCTTTAACGCCGACTCGACGGTATGCACGCAAGACGCGCAATGCATCCCGCGCACGTCGAGTACGACACTGCCCGAACCCGCACCTGCTATCGGCGCGTCCGGTCTTTCAGTCGCAGCTTCCACCGATTACCATCTCACTCTCGGACTCTCGTCAATGGGAGAACGCCTTTCCGCGGCGTTGCCGAAGGTTTTCACGTTTGCAACTCGGCCCGTATAATGGCGCACCTCCGACGGGAGGCGGAGATAAACACACACCATGGAATATCTAGTCATTTGCACGGCGGCAATTATCACTTCCGGTTTAACCCTCTTTTCCGGGTTTGGATTGGGTACCTTATTAATGCCGGCGTTTGCCGTTTTCTTCCCGGTAAACGTCGCCGTGGCGCTCACCGCTATCGTCCACTTCCTAAACAATCTGTTCAAACTTTTCCTGCTCGGAAAACAGGCGCATGTCCAGACCGTGCTGCGCTTCGGGATACCGGCCATTCTGGCGGCGATGCTGGGCGCCGGGGTACTGACTCTGCTTTCCGACTTGCGGCCGCTGTTCATCTATGAGTTGGCGGGGCGTGAAATGGCCGTAACGCCCCTCAATTTCGTGATCGCGCTGCTGATGGTCTTGTTCGCGCTGTTCGATGTGATTCCTGCCTTGGAACACCTGCAATTCGACCGGAAATTTCTCGCGTTGGGCGGAGCCTTAAGCGGATTCTTCGGCGGACTCTCCGGACACCAGGGCGCCCTGCGCGCGGCCTTCTTGATCCGGTGCGGCTTGTCCAAACAAAGCTATATTGCCACCGGGATCGTCATCGCCTGTCTCGTGGATATGACGCGGCTTTCGGTCTACGCGACCCATTTCACGCGCGCCGGCTTGCACGAACATCTGCCGCTCCTGATGGCCGCAACCGCCGCCGCCTTTCTGGGCGCGTTCATTGGGAGCCGGCTGGTCACGAAAGTGACGCTGCGGACCGTGCAGGTCATCGTCAGCGTACTGCTGCTGGCTATCGCCGTCGCCTTGGGTAGCGGGTTGATCTAGACGGGCTGGCGCTTGGCCACGATGAAGAAACAATCGCCCAGGCGCGGATTGAGCCGGAAAACGATTTCGCGGAGCCGGCGTTTGACGCGACCCGCCGGCGGGTCGTGCATGCCATAGCGTTGCTCGAGCACCATGAAGTACGGCGACAACAAGGCTCGGATTTCCTCGGCCGTGTAAAAGACCGCACAAAACTTCATGAACGCCTTGTCTTGCAGCGCGTTGTACTGATTGAACCAACGAAAGGAGTTTTTTCCTAGGACCGCATCAATCCGCCGGCCCAGCGCCACGGCGTTCGGCGCTTCGAGGATCAGCACCCCTTCCGGCTTCAATACGCGCGCCACCTCTCTTACCGCATGGTGTGGGTTGTATAGATGCTCGATTACGGAAGCGAAAAGGACCAGATCGAAATTACCGTCCGGGTACGGCAAAGGTTCACAGTCTATGTCGCAGGCGACCGCCTGCACGCCTTGGCGTTGGCCACGTTCGACATCGTCGCCCAAATCCACGGCGTGCCACTCTTCAACAAGCTGCTCGCGGACTTCTCCGGCCAAGCCGCCGATGTCGCCACCCCCGCCGACGTCCAAGCCGCGCAAGCGCCGTTGCGGCACATAGGCCCGCAGCAGTTCCAGCAAAGTGCGGTGCCGTCGTTGGTGAAATTCCCGGTACGCGTCGCGTCCGTTGCCCATTCAGGCCGTCCGCCAAAAAGGAAGTGCCCACGTGCGCAAAACACACGCGGGGAAACACCGGTTCACGGGGAAAAAAGCCGATGGTCCGGCGGCTTACGTGCCGGACTGGTTCTTGCCGAAAATGCCGCCGAGATCGATGTTGAACAGATTCCCGAGCGCCCGGTCAATGGCCTCCAACACGTTGATGAACTGGAGAATGATGTCCAGGATCATCTCCACGTTGAATGCCGGCGCCGGTTTACTGCGCGTGACCGCTCGAATGTGCATGGGCCTCGCCTCCCTAAGGTTGTAACCCCATCTCCATATTTTCCGACCGCGCTTCCGCGTCTGACCCACATTGTAACATATTCATTATACGAAAATGCAGGCGGGTTTTCACAGTCGCGGCCCCTTCCGCCACCGGGGAGGTTGATCATCCTTGCTGTCCTTGCTGTCCTTGCTGTCCTTGCTTTCCCCCCAAGCGTAACGGGTGGCACGGTCAAGTCACGCGCCAGCGGGACTTGACTGTGCGCTTCGCAAGGGCGAATTAGACGCGTGACAGCGGCTGATCATCGTGGAAAATCCGTATCCGACGCCATCGCTCGCCGTGGAATCGCCGGAACAGGAAGCCGCTGATTCCGATGATGTAAATCGTAGCGCCGATCCAGGCCCCAATCGCGCCCAGACGGAGCGGCCAGGCAAACATAATCGCCAGCGGCAGGAACACCAGGTAGGCGCCCGCTACCGTGATCACGGCCATCCAGCGGGTGTCGCCGGCCCCGCGTAGGGCCCCCGACGTTACAATGTTTATCGCGTCGAATGCCTGAAAAATCGCGGCCAGTATGAGGAGGATGTGGCCCATCCGGACCACGTGGACGTCGTTGCTGAAGAAGAACCGAATCAGGGGCGGACCGTAGACGGCGAAAAACAGTCCCATGACGAACATGTATCCGATTGCGAGCTTCAGCGCCGTGTAGGTTCGCGCCTTCGCCCTCGGAACGTCTCCGCGTCCGATCCATTGGCCGACAATGGGTACGATGCCATGATGCAGACCCACGGCCGGCATAAACGACACTTGCATGAAGCTGATCGCGACGTTATGAGCCGCCAACGAAGCAGTCCCGAAATATCCGACGATGTAACTGGTAAAAATGGACCAGTTAAAGATATCCATGAACACCTGCGTGCCCGCCGGCCAGCCAATTCGAAACAACTCGCCGAATTTCACCGTGTCCAGCCCAGAGGTGCTGCGTGTATTGAATTCCATGTGCAAAGGCTTCGAGAGGAAGATGAGTTGGAGAACGACTGATTGCGCGCCCAGCGCGATAACCATGGCCGCGGCCGCGCCCGCCACTCCCCACACCGGGAACCCAAATTTCCCAAAGATCATCCCATAGGCGAGCGCAACGTTCAGCACGTTGGCCGCGACCGCCACGTACATCGGGATACGCGGCCGCCCGACCGCTTGGAAAAACGACGATAGCGACGTGGACCAAGCAATAAATACATAACCCAGGAGACGGATGCGGAAATAGTCGAGTTCGAGTCGCGTCACGCTCTCCGTATGCCCCATGGACCGAAACAAAGGTTCAGAAATCGGCCACAACAATACCGCCATGACGCCGGCAAGTATCGAGAGGTATATGCCTTGCCAAGCGTAGCCGCTGCAATGCTCCTTCTGTCCCCGACCCAAGGTCTGCGAGGCGAACGTGGACACACACCCGGCGATGCCCACGAAAAACGTGGATAAGGTATAGGCCCACACACCGGCGGAACCGACCGCGGCCAGGGCGTCGGAACCGAGTTTGGCAACGAAGTACTGGTCCACGAACTGCATAATGGTCCAGGACATCGAGCTCAACACGATCGGTCCTGCCATGCCGACGACTTCGTGCAGTCCCGCCCAGCGCGGTTCCACTACAACCTCCATTTCGCTCGCTTCAGACACACCAACTCCCGCCCTTAGTTGGCACAATCGCAGAATTTCCCCCAGTAACGGTAGTAGAAGTCAGGTCGGCGTCCGGTAAAACGCAACGACACCGATGGTCATAAACACGGCATTCGCCAACCAGGCTGCCGGTAAGGGCGCCAGCCGCTCGACCTGCCCCAGCCCAACGCTAATGCCGAATACCATCATATAGGCAATCGCGATTCCGACGGCCGCCCCAAACCCGACCGCCAGCCCGCCACGTCGCAGGCGGATCGCGAACGGAATGGCCAGCCAAATCATAACGAAGCTGATGGCCGGTTGGGCGAATTTTGCATAGTAGTCTACTTGGAGGCGCCCCGCCGGCATACCTTTCTCGCGCGCCCACTGTATATCTCCGGCCAATTCTCGCGCGGACTTGATTTCGGCCGGCTCGTCGAATGCGAATAATTCCTCGGGCGTTTCGCGGACCGGCGCGGGCAACTGGGTGATCCGCCGCACATCCTGCCGGGTTTCCACTTGTGGGTCAAAGGTAAACCAACGCCCATCTTCCAGCAACCACTGACGCCGGGTCTCGTCCCAGTAAATGCGCCGGGCCAGAATCTGCTCCACGGCATCCGGACGTATCGAAAGCAAGAGCACCTGCTCTCCGGTCATGGCCAATCGGTTGTATTTTGCGATATGGCACGTCCAACTCCCGGCCAGGTTGGACCAGCTCACGCCCGCGCGTTTCAACTCGATGCCACGCGAAAAGTACTTGGTGTCGAGCTGACGCGCGTGTCGCGTGGCCGGCGCGCCAATGGTCTCTTCGAGGCCGAACAAACCCACGGCAAAGGCCAAGGCCAGAAGCAGCGGCCATCGCGCCAATCGCCGCAGACTGATCCCGCCCGCCAGGGCCGCCGTGATTTCATTGTGCTGGGCCGCATCGCCAAACACGAGCAATGACGCGACCAGTATCGAGAACGGCGCTACCTGGTAGACCATCTGCGGGACGAAGGTCACGTAATACTCGATCACCACCTGCCACGGGACATCATACTTGATGATATTCGCCCGCTGGCGCGTGAGCAGATCGATCAGCAGATAGGCCATCACCAAGGCGACGACGCTGCGCCACAACAGGGCCAGCATGCGGCGGCTCAAGTAGCGGTCCAGCGTGCTCATGCTCGGTCTACTCGCCACAGGAACCACAAGCCCGCCAGGCATAAGACGATATTGGGGATTTGTCCCCGAAAGATGACTTCGGCCAGCGGGTTCAGCGATCGGGATTCCATCAGAAACTTGAGCAGGAAATACGTGACGAAGATTCCGGAACCCATCGCAAAGCTGTACGACCGGCCGCCGCGGCGCGCCCGAACGCCGAGTGGCGCGGCCACGAAACTCACCGCCAAACAGGCAAACGGCAACGACAGGCGCGAACTGATCTCCTCGCGGATTTTGCGCAATTCGTGTCGGTTGGTCTCGCTCCGGGCCGTTTCGAGCGCCGCCACCAATCGCCGTTCCTCGTCGAATAGTTCATTCAAGTAAAGCAACCGGCGCCGGGCGGGATTGTCCCGGGGTGTAGTCTCCGGCACGGTCAAGACAAAATTGGTGAGCCGCCCCTGAGGCAAATAGCCTTGCTCTTCCGGGGGAGTCCAATAGCCGCTCGGTATTTCGATGCGAGTCGTCCCGGCATCGTCTACCAGGCGCGCCGACTCGGCCGTGTACGCCGCGAACCGGCCTTCCCGGTCCGGTACCAATATCTGGAGGTTGTAGATCGTATGCGTTGCCGGGTCTTTCCGGCCGATGTACACTCGCCAGCCGCCGTATTCGTGCATGACCCCGGCCGGGAGCGTATCGAACGTGATGCGCAGCGGCATTTCACGGTAAATCAAGTCGTACGCGCGCGCGGTCGCCCAGGGGCCGACTTGCTCTTGCAGAACGAAGCTGAACACGCTCAACAGTCCGCCCACCACGATCACGGGCAGCGCCACGCGTTGTAATGGGATACCGGCGGCCCGCATCGCGATGATTTCCCCGTGCTGCGCCAACCCTCCGAAAGCCAGCAAAATGCCCAACATGTACGTGACGGGAACGATCAGCGAGATCAACGTCGGCAGAAACAGCAGCACCAGATGGGCAACGTCCCACAAACCGACGTACGCCAGCGGCAGCGCTTCAAACCGCTCGCGCAGTTCGTTCGCCGCCCCGACGAAGCCGATCAACGCCATCGCCAACAAACTCGGCGCGGCAATCTCACGGATAACGTATCGTGTCGCCAGTCGCAATGCGTATTCTCACTCGTCTATTGACTCATCCGGATGACTTCGTGATTCAGGGCCATGGAAACCGGCGTTTCGCTGATTTCCGTGCGGCGCACGGGAATGAGTTTCGCGCCGAGGAACACTTCGCAGGCGGTTTGCCGGGGCACGCCACGGACGCCACAGACCCGCGCCGACCGGCGACGGAAACTGAAACTGGGGGATGAACTCCTGTCGCTGTCCCACCATTGTTCGACGCGCATGGGGTTGAATACAACTCGAGCAATTTGGACCACTGACGTTCAGAAGCTTGTCTTCGTGCAAAGATTTCGCGTGTGAGGCGCCGCAAGTCATTATAATTCGACGGACCTTTCTTCGTGTCCCGCGCCGCGCGGGATTCGGGTCTTCATGGTTAATATACCGCGTCGTGGCCATGGCCGCGAAAGGCGCATTCGTATGATTCGTGTCATTCATGGTGGACTCAGTTTGGTCGCGGAATTTTGGCCACGCCTAACGAGTGGAATTAGGCGCGCGGGTAGCGCGTCACCTGGACGCGCCGGTTAGGCGGTTGGTTGCCTGCAATCCTGCAACCAACGCATCGTACGACTCGTTCAGAAGTTCTTCGATCTTCTTCCAATCGGCATTTTCCTGGCCCGCATCCCGAAGGGCCGCAGCCTCCGCTCTCAAAACACCCGCTCGTTGGAACTCAGGTTTCATTCCTCCGTACAAGACGCCATAGAGCGCACCGATCGCGTTTCCAACCGATTCCACACTGTTACGCTCGGGATGGCGCCTCGCAATCCACCAGTTCAACTCCGCACGCGCCGCAGTCTCGGGGTCAAAATCCATGCCCTTTGCCGCTTTGATCCTCGTGTAAGCGGCAATCAGCTTCGGAAGAACCTCCTCCTCGTATCCGGATCTCGACTCCGCGAATTTCATTGCTGCGGCCGCGAGATCCTTCGTTACGAGCGCGGAGTCCCCCCAAGTCAACTCGAATTGGGTACGTTCAAGGGTTAGCAATTGTGAAGCGAGCGTCTTCTTATCGCCTGAGTAGTATGCCCGCCACATCTCCGTTTCGGCAGCGGCGATGACCTTAGAATCGAAGGCGGACCGTATGACACATCCCTTTAAATAAATTGACAATAAATAGTGACAGTCACCATTTATTTCTTCAGCATTATACCCTGGAAACCTGAGCCAAATCTCCGAAGACGAAAGTACCTTAGCATACGCGCTGAGCATGACGCTTGTCTCCACACTCACGGCGGCTCAGTTCCACGATCCGCAATCCACGATCCGCAATCCACAATCCGGAACCCTCGCTAAAGGTATCGTGGTCCGGTGCCGATAGTACCGATACAGCGATAGTGGGGAAGTACGGCGGGCCGATTGCGCGCCCCGGAGAAACGACCATGGCGATAGCTATTTCTGCCTCAAACCTGCAGCAGTTCCCGCAATTCTTGTTCCGATCCTTGAACGAACCGCCGGACCATCCCGCGCCCCGGCCCAGTGACCGCGCCTTTGAAACCCCGGCCGGCCCCGTATTGCGAGGTCTGGGCGCGGTTCCCCGCACCGAAACACTGGGCGACGAACTGAATCTCGGCACACCAACGGGTTCGGAAGGTGCTGTCGTTCAGTTCTCGTCTCAGGTGACTCAACTATCCCTGTCTGCGATGCTTCAGGAAGTCCGCGCTCGGTTGGCTCAAGCGGCGGACGAAGGCGGAGCCCCATCCGCTGAATTGGTCGCGCAGCAACTCACGTTCGATTTCTTTGCCGAAGCGCGAACGGAACAACTCGTGCTCTTCCAACAGCGCACGGATGCGGTGGCGGCGGGCCTCGATGGCGCGCGCCAAGAAACTTTCATCGAGGCCAGCCGCCGCGTTTCCGCCCGGTTCTCCGTGTCCATCAACGTCTCCGGCGCAGTCCTGAACGGTTTCGCCAATGCGGCGGAAGGATTGCAAGACTCCGACCCGGCCACCTTCGACAAGCTCCTCGGGTTTGCCAACGACGCCCTCGACAAGGCCGACGAAATCCTGAACAAGATGTTCGAGTTGCTGGATGCGTTTTTCCAGGGAACCGAGGAACTGCAAGCCCGCATTGACGAGTTCATCGAGAACTTGCGCAACCTGGGCGCGCTACCCGAAGGCGAGCAAGGCGGCGAGGGCGCCACGAATGCAACACAAATCCAGTTCTTCCAGTTCAGTCTCCAACTCGAATTCAACTTCGAATACTCTGAAGAAGTGCAGATAACACAGGGAGAGGTGCAAAAGTCCGACCCAATCACCCTCGATCTGGACGGCGACGGCATCGAATTGACCAGCTATCAGCTCGGCGCACGTTTTGATATCACCGGGAAAGGACAGTTGGTGAAGACCGCCTTCGTTACCGGTGGCGACGCGTTCCTCGCGCTGGACCGCAACGCCAACGGCGTCGTGGATAGCGGCCTCGAACTGTTTGGCGACCAACGCGGCGCCATAAACGGCTACGAGGAACTGCGAAAGCTGGATTCCAACGGCGACGGAATGCTCGACGCGAAAGACACTGATTTCGACAAGCTCCTGCTGTTCCGCGACAACGGGAACGGAAAGACCGAGCCCGGCGAACTTGTCTCCCTGGCCGACGCCGGCATCGTAGCCCTCAGCCTCGGCTACACCAACGTAGACCAAGCCGCCTCCGGCGGCAACCGCATCGCCCAGGTCGCTTCCTACTACCGCAAAGACGGCACCCTCGGCCGCGCCGCCGACACCATCCTGAATTTCATCGCATGACCACTTCGTACTACTACCCGTCAAAATCTCGTTTTTATGCGAAAGTTTCTATCACAACTACCCACCAAGGTCGCCCTTTTCTGCGTTCTTTGCGTTCCTTGTGGTTAAATCAACACTTTCTAACCGCAAAGAACGCAAAGAAATCTACGGTCAGTCGCGCTCTCTCCGCGTGTTTGTGTCCTTATGCCTCTGCGGTCGGTTATTTTGATTGCGGCCTTGGGCCGCGCTGGGTCCTTCGTGCTTTTCGTTGTTGAAGATTAACGCCTACGCGCCGTAGAGCAACGGTCCCAAGAAGCCGAACGCGATCACAGCAAAGTGTAGTAGCACGATCAACCCGCCAAGGACGATCCCCACCCACGCATGCACCTTGCCACGGACTTCGGGCCGTTGCCGAGCAAGGCGCAGCCCCAGAATACCCGTAATCACCGCCGCGGCGCCCAGGAATAACCCCGCGCAAGGAATCAGCGAAAAGATTCCCAGGTAATACGCCGCGAGCGCGTAGCCATTCCGATACGGAACCAATGTCTCCACGACCGTGTCTATTCTGCCCGAAGTCCCCATGCCCGCCGGTGGAGGCGGCACCACCGCATGCCGGGACGCCGCGGATTCGTTCCTTGTGACTTCTCCTTCATTCACGACTGTCCCCTCCCTCGCTGCGATTCTTCGTGACAATAATACGCCCGCGCCTTATCGAAAAGAAACGCCGTTTCTAAGTTCACTCAAACCTCTCCAACCCCACGGCCACTCTTGCTCCAACTATTCTGAGTTATTCAATCTATTCGAATATTGGACGAACCTTACCGACTGAATACTCCTCGTTTCACAAAACCTATCCTCTGCCCTCCCCTCCCGCTCACCCGCCCCAGCCCCATTCCGCAATCCGCAA
>JACQVH010000150.1 GCA_016209895.1 Candidatus Hydrogenedentota bacterium
ACCGAGTACCGAGTGACGAGGTTCTTGAAGCCGAAAACTGGAAACTGGAAACCGATCACTAGCAACTAACAACTACCCATGGACAGAGATTTCATTCCCATATTAATCTTCATCGTTCTCGTGATTGGGAGCGTGGTCAAAAAGGCGTGGGATACTATGCAGGAGAACCGCCAGGGTGGCGGTCCTAAACCCACGACCAGGGAGCAGCTTCCTGAAGCGACCCGTCGCACCATTTATGGCCCGCCGGGCGTTCGACAGGCGAAGCCTGCGCGCCGGGACATGTACGACGAAGAAGACGAAGAAGATGATGAAGGCGAGGGCCGACCCGCCCTCGAAGATTCGTCCTCGGAAGAAGGCGAAGCCGCAGAAGAGGTGCGGCCGGCGATACCAGTGCGCCCAGTACCACGTGTTCCGAGTCCGGTTCAGCGCCCAGCCGCCCCACGCCCCGTGGCTCAGCCACGACGAGCGCGACCGGTCGTGTTCACACCCAAGGAGCAACGCCGACCCGAGCCGCCGGTAACTGTCCCCTTCGACCTCGAGGAACTGCGTCGCATGTTGACCGGGGAAGCCCCGGTACGCCCTCGACCAAGCCCCGCGCCTCCGAAACCCGCAGCCCCGCCGCCGAAAAAGGTTAAGCCGCCCGCGCGCGTACAAGCGCAACAACCTGCGCCGTCTAAATCCCGTCGCCGCCCCGAGCGCCGGAGCGTGATCGCAGCTCTGCTCAGCAGCCGGAACGATCTCCGTCGTGGCATACTGCTTCACGAAATCCTCGGCCCGCCGAAGGGGTTGCGGTAATTTCGTTGATCGCGGTAGGCGGATGAGTACCAGCTTGCGAATGATAACAATTATTGATATGATGTTATCATGATTCGAACACAGATTAGTCTATCTGAAGTGGAATATCGCGCGGCCAAACGCGAGGCCAGGCGCTTGGGTATCTCGTTGGCGGAGTTGTTGCGCCGTTCGCTTCGCACCGTCCTTCCCGCCGATGCTTCAAAGCCATGGATGCGTTACGCGGGCATGATCGAGACGGGCGATCCCGAGTCGTCGCAGAAGATTGACGACATCGTCTATGGCCAGAAGGGTTGAAACGTACGTTGATACGTCCGCGTTGATTGCGTTTGTAGACCGGTCGGACAGCTTCCATCAACTCTTCCGTAGACTATTTTCCGAAGCTCCGGAATTGGTGACGACCACTCTGGTCGTGGCAGAAGGCCACGGTTGGTTCCTCAAGCGGTATGATCGGACGCGCGCGCTGCAATTTGTCTCGCTGATCGAGGATTTGAAGCCGCTGCGTCTGGTTGCGGTTGGAACTGATGAATTTGCCGGCGGTGTGCGCATGTTACGCAAGTTCTCAGACCAGAACCTTACGCTGACCGACGCCGTCGGCCTGCACGTGATGAAGACGCACGGCGTCCGGAAGTGCTGGTCCACAGACTTTCATCTGGGTCTGACGGGCGTTTCACTGGTAATTGATGAATATTGAAGCCCCGGGCGGCCTTGGCATGACAGAAGGAGGTACTTTTTTCAGAGAGTAGAACCCTATCCCTCATCTTTCACCGTTCATCATTCAGCCTTCGTCGTTCATCGTTCACGCTTCAAACTTACGGTTTCAACAGCATTCTTCGTCCGCTTTGTGGTAGACTCGTTCCGTATGTCGAGCGCGCCTGATCGCCCCATTATTGTGCAGTCTGACCGGTCCGTCCTGTTGGAGACGGATAGCCCGGTCTTTGAGGATGCGCGGGACAGCCTGGCCGCGTTTGCGGAACTGGTGAAGTCGCCGGAGCACATCCATACCTACCGGATCACGCCGCTTTCGCTTTGGAACGCGGCCGCAGCGGGGATGAAGGCCGAGGAGATTGTCGAGAGCCTGTTTCGGTTCAGCAAATATGAGGTACCGCAGAACGTTATCGTGGATATCCGGGATACCGTGGCACGCTATGGCCGGCTCAAACTCTTCAAGCGCGAAGACGGCCAGTTGGTCTTGCAGTCCGACGATGCCAAGCTGATCATCGAGCTTTTGAACCAGAAGGCCATCCAGCCCTTCATTACCGGCTCTCCGGATGGGAAACAGATTTTCGTCAAGCCCATTGACCGAGGGAACGTCAAGAGCGCGCTGATCAAACTCGGGTTTCCGGTCGAGGACTTGGCAGGTTACATTGACGGGGCGCCGCTGACGTTGCAATTGCGCGACATGGCGCTTTCCGGAAAACCGTTTCAAATGCGGAAGTATCAGCGGGAGTCGGTGGATGCGTTCTACATGCGCGGGTCCAATCATGGCGGAAGCGGGGTTGTAGTGCTGCCGTGCGGGGCGGGCAAGACGATGGTGGGCATGGGCGTGATGAATTGCCTCCAGACGCAGACATTGGTCTTGACGACCAATACCGTCGCGCTGCGGCAATGGAAGAACGAATTGAAGGACAAGACCACCTTAACCGAGGACGCGATAGGCGAGTATAGCGGTGATTCGAAAGAAATCCGACCGGTCACGATTGCGACGTACCAAGTTCTGACCTATCGTAAAGTGAAGGACGGTCCCTTTCTGCATTTCAGCCTGTTTGACGAAGGCAATTGGGGATTGATTATTTATGACGAGGTCCATCTCTTGCCGGCCCCGGTGTTTCGCGCCACCGCCGATTTGCAGGCGCGGCGGCGTCTCGGCCTTACGGCGACGCTGGTGCGTGAGGATGCGCGCGAAGACGAGGTATTCAGTCTAATCGGTCCCAAGAAGTACGACGTACCGTGGAAAGTCCTTGAGAAGCAGGGTTGGATTGCGCAGGCCGTCTGCACCGAAGTCCGGGTGCCGTTGCCGGAGGAGGAACGGTACCGCTACGCCATCTCGGACAAGCGCGGGAAGTTTCGGATCGCGTCCACGAATCCGGTCAAGGATCGAATCTGTGAATCGCTGATCGCGCGCCATCGGGAGGATAACGTGTTGGTCATCGGGCAGTACTTGGACCAACTCAAGCTCCTCGCCAAACGCTTCAAGGCCCCGCTCATTACCGGCCAAGCGGCGAACCGGGAACGCGAACGTCTCTACAACGCGTTCCGCGTGGGGGAGATCAAATTGCTCATCGTTTCAAAGGTGGCAAATTTCGCGATTGACCTGCCCGACGCCAACGTGGCCATCCAGGTCTCGGGCACGTTCGGTTCGCGCCAGGAAGAGGCGCAGCGGCTGGGCCGGATTCTGAGACCGAAAACCGACAATGCACTGGCGCGCTTTTACTCGCTGGTCTCGCGCGATACCTGTGACCAGGATTACAGCGTGAAGCGCCAGCTCTTCCTAACGGAACAAGGATACCGGTACGAAATCCGTAACGCCGAGGAAGTCTAACCGTGGCGAATGTCCGGCTGCTGTGTGGGAGCCATCATTCCGGCCGTAACGAGGCCATAGACCGGCTTTTTCTGGAGTTGCCGGAGCGGACTATTCTACTCGCGCCTACCCAACAACAGGCGCGTCGCCGGGCGGAACATCTCATTCTGGAGAACGGTCTCGCGGGCCTCTGGGGGAGACGGGTTCTGACCTTTCAGGAGTTCGTCGTCTGGCTTCTCCAGGCGGAAGGGATTCATGCGACCCCGCTGGAACCGTTGGAACGACTGTTTTTCGCGGATGTAATCACGGCACGCTTGCTCGAAACAGGGAAAGCGGCGGCCTTGGGTGATGCCGCAAGGAGCAGCGGGTTTCTGACACACTTGATGCGAGTCATCGAACAACTTAAACAAGCGGCAGTGACGCCGGAGGAATTCCAGAAGCGGATTTGCACCCGTGGTTCGCAGTATCCGCTGGACTCCATCGTGAGCGAAGCGTATACCGCATACCAGGACGCGCTGATTGCTGTAGGCGCGTACGACCGTCAGGGATTATATTGGGAGGCGGAGCTGCGGTGCGGGAAAAGGCGCCCAGCGGCGTTGCACGGAATCGGTACGCTGCTCCTCGATGGGTTCGACGATTTCACTCCGTCCGAGTTCCGGCTCCTCGAATCGCTTGCGCCTCATCTGGAATGGCTGGTTTTCGGCATCAATTACCCTGCCGAGGAGCCCACACTGCGCGACGTCTTTCGCGTGCCGCGAGCTACGGTGGAAAAGATTCAGGAGACGTTCGCCGTGGAATCGAGGACGTTTTCATCGCCATCGCCACGCCGGCTCACCGAATTCGCCGCGCGCCACTTTTTCTGGCGTGATGTTCCGCCGCCTTTAGCGGGCCTGGTATGCGACTTGGAGCTCGTGCCTTGCGCGGGATTCGTGGAAGAACTGGAGACCATCGCCCGGCGTGTGAAGGCGTTGCTACTTGACGAGCGCGTACCGGCAAACGAGATCGTGGTCGTGTTTCGCCGTCTCGAGGAAAACGCGGAAATGCTGCGCGACGTGTTCGAGGAATTCGGCATCCCGGTTCGAGTACACCATAATCCTTCTTTACTTCAAAGCAGCGTGGTGGTGTTCTTGCTCACGTTTCTCGAAGCTACCGGAACGTGGGAGCGCGAGACGGTGCTGGACGTATTGTCCTCGCCATGGTTTTCCAAGGATGGCGTTTCAGCGCAGGGACTGGTAGATGCCTTTTCACGATTGAGTCGGGCGGCGCGAGTCATTTCCGGCTTCGAAGAATGGCTGCAAGGCATTGACCGCCTTGGCCGGGCTATCGAGAAACGTAGCGATGAAGCGGCGGTCGAGCTTTGCCAGGCGATGCCGTTCGCGTCAGAAGGGCTCGAATTACTCCGCAAGAATTTGGAGAAATGCAAGCGGCTGGCAGACACGCTGCCGGCAACAGCCAGCTTCGGCGTTTACGCCGCATGCCTCGATGAACTACTCACTGCGTTGGATGTCCAACGCGCCATTGCCAAACATCCCGATCCCATGACGCGCCATGTCGAGGGTGAGGCATTACGAGCCTTGTGTCGTTTGCTGTGTATTTTGCGGACCTGGGAAATATCGGTCGGCGCACCGGCGCGGGTGAATCGAGCCGACTTCGTCCGGCGATTTCGACAAATACTGAGGTCGGCATCGTACAGCTATCCCGATGACGCTCTCCAGGGCGTATCGTGTGTTGAAATTGAAACCCTGCGGAATCTCACTTTTGACTACGTGTTCTTTGCCGGTGCGAATGAAGGCGCGGTGCCAGTCCATCCCACCGCAAATGCGGTCTATTCCGAAGAGGATGTGCGCGACCTGCAACGACTCGGGATACCCCTGGAAGGACGTGAGACACACACGGCTCGCGAACTGCTTCTCTTTCATCACGTGCTGACCGTTCCCAAGAAACACTTGTGCGTTAGTTGGCATACCTTCGGCCGAGACGGGAAAGAAGCCCGACCCAGTCCCTTTGTCGAGCAATTACTGGAACTGGTCCGGGAACAGCAGGGTGAGGTCGTCGGGGTGACTCCGCGGCCGTCAGCCTTCGTGCCGGAACCCAATAAGATTGCCTCTCTACGAGATTTGCGCAACTACGTGTTTTTCCACGCGCCTCGCTTGAAGGAAACGTTTCCCGAGCTGTTCCAACAAGCGATGTTCGGCGCGGAAATAGAAGCGCGTCGTCATGACGTGAGGCCATTCGATATTTATGACGGAGTATTGCGCCATCCCGATCTCATCGCGGCCGTCGGACAGCGATTCGGCGAGGGGCATTTGTTCAGCGTATCGCAACTGGAGACGTACGCGGAATGCCCATTCCGTTATTTTGTAGAACGCGCGCTGGAGGTATCCAAGACGGACGTTCCGGCTCCGGAGTTTGAACGGCGCGTGTTCGGGAGCATCGTCCATCGAGTTCTCAGCGAGTTTCACTTCGTTTATCGCGGTTGCTCTTTGCGTGACATTGATGCCACGGAAGCCGAGCGTCAGATGAACGAGATCGTAAACCGTGCATTTGACGATCTGGCTGGTCTCAGTACGAATGCGCCAGTCGGCGTCGCAGCCGTGGAAAAACAGCGCATGCTCGCGGTGCTGTTGCGTTATCTGCGAATCGAACGGCAGCGCGACGATGAGGCGTGGAAGCCTTTGTACTTTGAGTCGGTATTCGGGGAAACACGGGAGGATTCGCCGTCGGGTCTCGATTGCGCCCAGCCGTTTGTTATGAACACGCCGCACGGCGCAGTCCGCCTCGCGGGGCGTATTGACCGGATTGATTTGGCCGGTGACGAAGCCTGTGTTATTGACTACAAGACCGGGCAGGTACCGACGCCGGATTCCGTTCGCACCGGAATCTCGGTTCAGCTTCCGTTGTACGCTCTGGCATTGGAGCAAGCCCTGCTGCCAGGGACCGCGTGTCGCCAGGCTGTCTTTCTTCGAGTAGGAACCAAGAAGCGGGTCGGTATCGGAGTCGGGCGCTCGAATCCGGACATGGCGGTATCCCAGGAGACGGCGCGAGAACGAGTGGCAGCGTACGTGGCGGGAATTCGCGCGGGCTATTTCCCGCCAACGCCGGCAAGAGAAGCATGTGAGTATTGCGCGGCGCGACGGGCCTGTCGCTACGAGCGAAGTCGCATCGAGCGGAAGCAGGAGGCGCATGAAGCCGACACCTGAACAACAGGCCGCGATCGAGGCCGCGGACGAACACCTCTGCGTGGATGCGGGGGCGGGCGCGGGCAAGACCGGCGTTCTGATCGAAAGGGTCTTGTTTCTCCTGGAAGCACGTGAGGTACCGCTCGAACGAATCGTCGCGATTACGTTTACAGATAAGGCGTCCGGTGAAATGAAACAACGCCTGCGGAAGCGATTCCGCGAGCGGGCCCCGCTCGACGATCCGGCTCGCATGAACCTCTGGCGCGGTCTCGAGCAGCGTATCGAGTCGGCGCGAATCTTGACGATTCACACGTTTTGTGCAGGTATCCTCCGCGAAAACGCGTTGTGGCTGGGCATGGACCCGGATTTTAGAATCTTGCCGGAAGAAGAGACCCTCCTTCTTCGAAAGGAAATTGTCCGAACCACCGTGCACGATCTGTTGGAAGGCGGGCATCCGGCGGCGGTTCGGGTTGCGACCGAGTATGGTGTTTCCGCCGTCGCAAGGTGCATATCGGAATTGCTCAGGCATCGCGGGATGGTGGAACAAGTCTTGAGCGTGCTGCCGACGCAGTCGGCCGAGAAGTTGCTGGAATCTTGGCAGACGGGCCGGCAGATCGAGTTGACCAACTTCCAGCGGTCCGGAAGACTTCAGCAATTTCGCAACGAGTTGGCGAGTTTCGAAGGCCGCTGCAAGAAGGCTACGGATGGACGCGAAGTCCTGCGGATTGAAACGATTTCCGGCCTCGACCGGATGATCGCTGCGTCCGAGATGGCCGAGTTGGGATTCGAGATAGCCCGAATCGCGACTCTGACGGTAGGCAGTACGCGCGTCAGCAATTGGGATTCCCAGGAGACCTTTGTTCGCCTCAAAGCAATTCAGGAGGACCTAAAAAAAGAATTGATGGAATTAGGACGGGCAGGAGACGTTGCCGACGCCGCGATGACAGCGCACGCCACTCGTCTCACTTGTGATTTTGCCGCAGTGTATGTGGCAGTGGCCGATGCATTTCAAGAATCGAAGTTCGATCGGAACGGTCTCGACTTCGATGATCTTATCCTAAAGACGCTGCGCATTTTGCGTGAGAATACGGAAGCGCGAGACCGAATCGCGAAGGGGATATCCTATTTATTGATTGACGAGTTCCAGGACACCGATTCGCGACAGTTCGAGTTGGCCCGACTGCTGTCAGAGGCGCCCGGTGGCCCGAAGCTATTCGTGGTCGGTGACGCTAAACAGTCCATCTACGGTTTCCGCAATGCCGAGGTTGAGGTATTCGGCAGGGCGCGGGAATTAGCGCGACAGGTTGTGCCATTGCGGAAGAACTTTCGCTCGGTCCCGGAGATGTTGTGTTTCGTGGACGAATTCTTTGGCAAATCCGGGTTGTTGACCGCGGTCGAACCGGAGTACAGACCGTTGGTGAGTGACCGCGCATCTGTGACCTCGGGGCCCATCGAGTTTCTAATTCCGAACGAGGAGGAGAAGGCATCGCTTGAGGAGTACCGTCGCAAGGAGGCGGAGATGTTGGCGCGCCGTCTGGTCCAGATGTGTACCGGGTCGGATGCGGTGCCGGTGTATGACAGCGAACGCGAAACCACCCGTCTCGCCAGCTTTGGAGACGTGGGGATTCTTTTCCGGTCCATGAGCAACGTGCCTATCTACGAGCGGAGCCTGCGGCGACTTGACATTCCGTACACGGTGGAGGCCGGAGCCGGTTTTTACGAACGCCAGGAAGTGCTCGATATCCGCAATCTGCTTACCGTGCTGGTAGACCCGTGGGATGAGATGGCCCTCGTGGGCTTCCTGCGGAGCCCGATGGGCGGTTTATCCGATGAATCGCTGATACGTCTGCGCGTGAGCGGCACTCTCGTCCGCGTCTTCGATTCTCCGGGACTTTTGCGCGGCCTTGATTCGGTCCAATCCGAAAGACTGACCCGGGCCCGGGAACTGGTGGCGATGCTGCGTGCGCGCTGCGAGTGGCCGTTACCGAAATTACTGCGATACATGTTTCAAGAAACTGGTTACGAGGCTGTAGCGTTGAGCCAGTTTCTCGGCGTGCAAAAGGCAAGCAACGTGCGGAAAATTCTGGATCTTGCGGAACGCTTTGGGGCGGTATCCGCTCCGACATTGCGTGCGTTCACGCGCTTTCTCGACGAAGTATCCGCGGAAGAGATCCGGGAGGGCGAGGCGACCCTTCATGCGGAGGCATCGGACGTGGTTAAGATTCTGACCGTGCACAAAGCTAAGGGGCTGGAGTTTCCGATCGTTGCCATCCCTGACCTGGGACGCACACCTCGACCCCGAGACGGGGCGCCCGTCTTGGTACATCCCGAACTTGGCATGGTGGCCCGGATGGTGAATGACGAAGGGGAGTGGGCCGAACCCGATGCGTACCGGCGCATCTCGCGTGCGCAGGTACGGAAAGACATGGAGGAGGAGGCCCGCATCTTGTATGTCGCGATGACGCGGGCCCGGGACTGGTTGTTGTTGAGCGGTGCGCCGACGGACAGCGACAGGAACGCATCCTGGATACACGCGCTAAATCAACATTTCAAGCTGACCTCGCGGCCAGACGGGAACGAAATCACCGGGGCGGGGTGGCATGCGGTGGTGCGCCGCGCGGTGAACAAACCTGGCCGACTTGACACGCCGGCGGAATCGGTGGAACTGCCGGCGCCGGCGGTGTTGCTAGGGAGAATCGCGCCCGCGCGCGACGTCAAATTCCAGAGAACAACGTACGCAGTCACTGAATTGCTCGAGATTATGGTCCCTAGTGAGCCAGCCATCGTGCCGGACCGTGTTTCCGGCGAGAGCCATCATGGTCGGTCACTCGATCCGGTACGCTGGGGCACGTTGGTGCATCGTATGCTGGAGCGGTGGGACTTTCGAAGCCCGGTCCGGCCGTTGATCAAGAACCTCCTTCGAGGAGAAATTGATTCGTTTTCATGCGTCGAAGCGATGGAGCAAGATCTCGCGGCAGTGGCCGATCAATTTCGGCTTTCCGCGGCGGGTCGGCGGATTGGCGAGGCGAAGGACGTGGCGCGTGAGATGCCCTTTCTGCTTCGAATCGGCGAAGTCTTGATCAGTGGAACGATTGATGTCCTCTTGGATGACGGCACGATCGTAGACTATAAGAGCGGTCGCGGCAGTCCCGCGTCACACGCTCGTTACGAGACCCAGGTTCAACTTTACGCGGCCGCGGTGCGCCAATTGCTTCGGAAAACTCCGCCCGCAGGATTGATCTACTACGTGGACCGTCATGAAGTGTGTGGCGTGGATATTACGGCAGATGGGTTGGACGCCGTGCTGGCCCGAGCGAGCGATGCCGTTGCCTGCCGGGCAAGTGGAAGGACCGACGTCGTTGCCGCACGTTGATGGTGCATTTAGGAGGATTTGCGCCGCCATTTTTCTTGTATTCAGCTTGGTGTTGCCGATATTTCCCCTCCGCACGACGGCTTCGGGTGCCGTCCTGAATGAGGGTGTAATCGAGATCGAATACGACCCCGCGGACGAAGCCATGGCCCGCGAAAGTATGAAGACGCTTCAGTCTGCGCTTCGGGAATTTTCGCAACGACTTCCGGCCGGCGAGCAGGCGATTCACGTAGTGATCTGCAATACCAGACCCGAATTCGCGCACATGGCCGGACCTTATGCGGTGCCGAACGTTACCGGCATCGCTCGACCGGACCTGGGTCTGATTGCCGTGAAGAGTCCGAATCTGCTCCCGCAGGGTGGCGACTATGAAGGCACGTTGCGTCACGAGTTGGTGCACGTGCTGCTGGTGCGGAACGTGAACGAAAAGAACCTCCCACATTGGCTCAATGAAGGCATTACGATGGTGCTTTCGCGGGAACACCGCTGGTCGTCCAGCCTACGTGTGGCGCAAATGTATATGTACGGGAGCGTCATCGAGTATCGCGAACTCGAGTTCGTGTTTAACGAACCCGGAAACGAGATGGAGTTCGGCGATGCGTATGCTCAAAGCCTGTCCATGACGCGATACCTCCTTGATCGTCTGGGCGAGAACCGGTTCTGGAGCATGCTCCGTACTCTCGAACACCAAAGCTTCGGGCAAGCGCTCGAACAGTTCACGGAGCTGACGCCGTACAAGTTCTGGGAGGCGTGGAAGAATTCGCTGTGGAAGGTTGCTCTTGTTTCGTCGCTTGTGTCAGGATTCTCTCTCTTCCAACTCATGGCGATACTGACGCTGATGGCGTATCTTCGGAAGCGACGAAAAGGGAAAGAGATTCTGCAGGCATGGGAGGAGGAGCGCGGCACGGGCAGTACGTCGCCCGAGTCGTATGAGGAACCGACCGAGTGGGAAGACTGGTATGACGACGATGAGGAACGGTGGTAGTTTTCGATTTCGGATCGTGGATTGCGGATTTCGGATTGCGGAATGTGCCTGAGGTGGACACGTGCGGAATGGATTTCCGGCGGATCGGGAAACAATGAAGGGGATGAACAGTAGGGAATGAGCGGTAATCCGGTACGGGTCGCGATAGTCGGCGCGCGCGGCATTGGGAAGCACCACGCCAAGTGGTGGGCGTTGGAAGGGGCCGACGTATGCGCGATTGTCGGGACGTCGGAGGCGAGTATGAATACGACGCGCGCGGCTCTCCGGGAACTGTTCCCGTTTGATGGCGCGAGTTTCACCGATATGGCGAAGATGTTGGAGGTGACCGATCCCGATATCGTAGACGTATGCTCGCCGCCCCCGTGCCACGCGGGCCACGTGCGGGCGGCGTTGGAAGCTGGAGCAGACGTACTGTGCGAAAAACCGTTCGTATACGATCCCCAGTTGTCACACGAGGTGCTTCTGACCCAGGCGCGGGAATTAGCCGAGTTGGCGGTGTCGCGCCTCTGCCACTTAGGGATGTGCGCGCAATACGCCGCAGGTGGGCAGATGTTTTGCAGAATCTGGAAGGACCATTTCGCCAATAAACCAATTACGAAGTATTGTGGCCACCTGGCCTCGCCTGCCAAGGGCCGCGCCCCGGACCCGGAACGCGTGTGGGTGGACTTATCCCCGCACCCCCTCAGTGTACTACGTGTCTTGGCACCCGAAGGGCGGATACGGTGGGAGTCGGTCACGGTCGAGTTCGAAGGGTATCGCGCGGTCGCTTGGTTTTATGTCGAGCGTCCCGGCGAGGTGCCTCTCGAATGCGAAATTATTGCTGAAAATACGACGGAGCCGCCCCAAAATATTCGCAAATTCGGGTTCAATGACGAAGTATTTACGGTAGAAGGCGAGACAGACGATCGGGGGGTGTATCGCGCCCGTATCGAGACTTCACTGGGCAATTCGATTGAACGAGACATGATGCACTGGATCATACATAGATTCAAGAAGAAAGCGCCGCTGGTGGGATCGGCAGAGGCTCGAATCAATTTGGAATGGATGCTGCGCTTCCTTCAGATAGCACGTACCGGGACCCGGGCAGGTAGCGGCAGTTGATGTATGCCGGCGCTTGACGTTTCGCAACTGACGTTATTGCCGGGGCGACCGTTTCCACCGGGGACTGTGGTGCGGGATGCGGGCATTCGGTTTGCCTTGGTGAGCCGACACGCGCGAAAAGTCTGGTTATCCTTGTTCAATGCGCCGGAGGACGAATACCCGGCCGTCGAGTACGCGTTTGATCCGCGGCAGCATCGGTTCGGGGACGTCTGGAGCGTATTTGTGACCGGCTTGCGTCCCGGTGCGCTGTACATGTTTCGATGCGACGGCCCGCGGGAGCCAGAGAAAGGCCATCGCTTCGATCCGAACCGCTACTTATTTGATCCGTGCGCCAAAGCCATTGTAGGCGATCTCGACGCACAGCGGGCCAAGTGCATGGTGGTGCATGAGACTCTGAATTGGTTTGACGACGAACGTCCATGTGTGCCCATTTCCGAAACCGTGATTTACGAAGCACACTTGCGCGGTTTCACGGCGCACACGTCTTCCGGGGTTTCCCAACCGGGCACGTATCGCGCGCTCATCGAGAAGATACCGTATTTGAAAGAATTCGGCGTTACGTCGGTTGAACTTCTTCCGTTGCAGGAATGCGGTGAGGTCACGCTCAAAAGACGCAACCCGGAGACGAATCAGCCCCTGCACAATTATTGGGGCTACCATCCGTTGGCGTGGTTCGCCCCGTCGGCGCGGTTCGTTAGCGACCAGACACCCGGCGCGCAGATCGAAGAGTTTCGCGAGATGGTGGTGGCGTTGCATCGCGCCGGAATGGAATTGATTCTGGACGTGGTATTCAATCATACGGTGGAGGGCAATGAGCGCGGTCCGGCGCTAAGCTTCCGGGGCATTGACAACTCGCTCTATTACCTCTTGGACCCCAAGGGGGGCTACCGGGACTTTTCCGGATGCGGCAATACCGTGTGTTGCGGTCATCCCGTGGTGGCGGACCTTATCGTGGACTGTCTCCGGTACTGGGTGAACACATTTCACGTGGACGGTTTTCGTGTTGACCTTGCGTCCGTACTTTCGCGTGACCGGAAAGGCCATCTGATCTCGAACGCGCCGTTGATCGAACGCATCACGGAAGACCCGCTCATGCGCGGTGTTAAGCTCATCGCGGAGGCTTGGGACGTGGGCGGCGGATATCAGGTCGGCTCCTTTGGCGGCGAGCGCTGGGCGGAATGGAACGATCGGTACCGCGACGACGTGCGCAAGTTTTGGCGGGGCGACGCCGGCGCGAAATCCGCCTTTGCCCTCCGAATTACCGGCAGTCCCGACCTGTACCAGTGGGGTGGGCGTGGTCCCGCGAACACAATCAATCTCATCGCGTGCCACGACGGATTTACGTTGCGTGATTTGGTTTCGTACAACGAAAAGCACAATGAAGCGAACGGCGAGGAGAATCGCGACGGGCTAAATGAGAACTACAGTTGGAATTGCGGCGTCGAGGGAGAGACCAAGGATCGAACCGTCCTGTCACTGCGACTCCGAATGCAGAAAAACTATCTAACCACTCTTTTCTTGTCGCTGGGGGTGCCGATGCTACTGGGCGGAGACGAGTTTGGTCGCACGCAACGCGGCAACAACAATGCATACTGCCAGGACAACGAAATCTCCTGGTTCGATTGGACGCTCCTGGAAACGAACCGCGACCTGCACCGATTTTGTCAGGAAGTCATCTGTTTTCGAAAGGCGAATCCGGTATTCGCCCGTATGACGTATTTCACTGGTCAGCCTACCGAGGCGGGAAAGAAACCTGACCTGTTGTGGTTCGACGCCGCAGGCGCTTCCCAAACCTGGCTGGCGTCGGACCTCGCGTTGGCGTGCTGGATCAACGGCAGCGAAAATAACGGCGTGGCGCTGTATCTGCTCTTCAATCCAATGATGACGCCACTGCGATTCATGATTCCACCGGATACTTGGCGCGTGCGAATCAACACCAGCCTGAACGCGCCTCGTGACATTCCGCCGCTGGACCAATGTACGGTCGTGATTCAGGACACGCCGCTGTCTCTCGCCGCGAAGTCCATGATGGTGCTTTCGAGCGTGAGCACCAAGGGGTAAGGACCAAAAGGACACAAGGGACTAAAACGACGCCGCTCGACCTAGGCAGGGATGACTTTGAACGTTCCGATCTTCTTGCGGCCCAGGCGGAATCGCACGGATTTGCCAGTGGTTGATAGCTTCTTCTTCCCGATTTCTTCCAAGGTTACATCTTCGGCGTGTTTGATCTTCCGGGCGAATGTTAACCGTCCCTGTCTAGCGCTATCGGTCGGATTGAATACCCGCACGACAATCCCTTCGCCGTCTTCGGAGCGCTTTATAGCACTCACGGCGAGATTGTCGCCCTCGAGATTCATGAACCCATGGCGCTGAGGCAGGTCGCCCTTATGGACACCCGTCTGCGCCGGCTCCAGCGGTACACAGAGACGCTCGACCTGTTCGTAGACGCAGCCGGTATCCCAACGTCCCTTGTGCGGGTAAATCCAGTAGCGGAACTCGTGTTCGCCCGGACATTGGGAGAGTTTCATTTCGGGGTGTACGTCCCAACGTTTGCTCACGGTAGTGAGCGCGAGCTCATAGGCGCGTAGCAGCGTGATGCAAATAGAGCCGCTGTAATCTTGGGTAACTTCATATTCGCGCAAGCCGTCCGTAATGATCGCGAGTCCAAACTTCCCGTCGCTCACGTCTACGAACCGTTGCATGGGAAACGTGACGCCCTGGCTGCCGAACCACGGGCTCTTCGGGCCGAAAGTGATCTCCCGTTCTACCACGTCAAACGCGCTTTCCACGTGGCATTCTTTTGTGTTGAACCGAGTCGGGAACTTCACGCGCAGCCGATGGCAGTCGGCGGTATTGTTGAATCGTGTTACTACTTCCACGGCAGGCGAGCCTTTTCGGAGCGTAAAGAACGACGTGATAAGAAGGTCTCTGGTCTCTTCGGTGCGCCGCGCTGCGTTTCCCACGCCATCCCGCCGCTGCCAGGAATCCCCACCGTTCTCGTCCAGACCCGCTGGAATCTTCATGTGATAATCCACACGGTATCGGGCGAGCAACGGGCCATTCTCTTCAAGCGAAACCGACGCCGGAAAGCCGACATTCCAGATGACACGATCATGGGCGGGCGTGACATGCATCCAGGCCATCCCCGCCTCGCCGCTGTCCTCGAATTCGTTTAGTCCGAAGAACGAGTGGTTCGAAAGCTTACGGTGGACATTGAGCGTACCGGTAGGACCAATACCAATTTGTAGGTACTCATTTTCCATCATGGCTTCTTGTTCAGCCAGATGGTTCGACGGAAACCGGACCAAGCTTCCGGTGGCAAACTTACCTGCCCGGTCCACCGCGTACGTCGCATACCCGAGTGGGGGCACGTCCTTGGCTTCCATGTGCACGGTTGCGCGTTCGCATTTCATCATGGCGGGAGCGTCCCAGGCGTGATTTACGATGGCGTGGTGTGGCTTGCGCGATACGACTTGGACGGGAACGATCTTCTTGGTCGTCGCTTCCCGGAGTTGAAACTCGCGGGTCGCGCTGGTTAATGGAATATCGAGAACTGCGGTGACGACCTCGGAACGCGGGTGTGGGGAGGCGTTGAACACGGTGACGAGCACGTCGTCCGGCTTCGCGTTCGCGTTGTTGATTCGTCTCTGGATATGTTCGAGGCTGCGGCGTTTGATTCCGGCCGAGATATTGAGCACCTGACGTAGCCGATACATCATGTCCTGCTCGATGTCATCCACGCCGCTGCCGGCGATGCTGTCGTGGGCGTGACATTGCAACAGGGTCTTCCACGCCATGTCCATCAGGGATTGTGGATACTCCGCACCAAGCTGCCAGGCGCAGACGGCAAACGGTTCAGTCCAGCGCTGGAGGTCCATTTCCGCCAGCGCATTGAGCCGTTTCATCCGCGTGCGGCTCGACAGCACGTCGCTGTACAAATGCATGATCAGTGGCATCGGCTTGGGAACACGGCGCTCGCCTTTCAGCGTGGTCAAGTTCTTGGCGGATTTCTTTACCTTCTCCATGTAATCCGGCAAGGTGCTATGGAAGATTCGGTCCGCGCCGAAGTGCTTTTGCGCTTCTTCTAGAATATTGAGCTCGAGTTCATCGGCGACGCTGCTGTCGTGGCCCATCATGAAGGCCAGGTATGGGGTCGTAGCGACCTTCGCTTCCATCTCGTGGAGCGCCCGAACACGTTCCGCCACGATCGCACGGTCGAAGCCGCATTTCGGGTCGAGCAGAAGGTGATGTTCCGGTGCGTGCGCCTCGCTGCACAGGTGGAACGGGCACCCGCCGTTCCGCCAGTCGTACATCCGGTCATCGGGGGCCTCGCCGAATTTCACGTAGCGGTAGACGTGGTAGTAGTAGTTGTACCGAGCAAAGGAGCTCATCTGCGAACCCAGCACGCGGCTGCCGTCGGCCCCCTCGAAGATGAATTCATTGGCGACGTCGTCGTGAGACACACCATGATAGAAGAGCATCGTGTCAATGCCGAAGCCTTGGTAGATTTGCGGCATCTGCGAGTTCTGGCCATAAGAAAATGGGGTGTGGCCGACCTTCATCACGCCACCGAACTCGCGACCCACCTTGTGGCCGTAGAGCAGGTTTCGGACCAGCGACTCGCCGCCAATACAGAAGCATTCCGGCGCGGTGTACCACGGTCCAATAAACAGCCGCCCCGTCTTGACGAGCGCGATAATGCGCTCCCGATTTTCGGGTCGTACCTCGAGATAGTCCTCGATCGGTACGGTCTGGGAATCCAGCAGAAAGGCTCGGTATTCGGGCCGCTTGTCCAGGATATTCAGCAATGAATCGAAGAATTCCATCAACATCAAGCGCGTTTCCTGGAAGTTGCACAGCCATTCGCGGTCCCAGTGCGTGTTCGAAATTACATGCATTTCGTGCTTATCAGACATCGAGCGCGTCCTCTTTTTCCGATGCATTCCTTTAATCCCCCTATGGTAGAGCGAGACCTTTTACCACGTTCAGGATGATCCCGACCAGCAGACAGGCGATCCCCAGGCAAATCACAATAGCGTAGATAGCAACCAATGCCTGCACGACTTTCTTAAGTGTGGCATCCCAGTCGTTGGCCATGGGCAGGCCGCCCAAGATGGACAAGGGTATGATTACCACGAGGAGCCAGGTAAAGATGCTCGCCCCGTCTTCACGCAGCCACGTCCACTCGCCGAGTGTACTGCCGCCCGGCGCCAGAAAACGCAGATATGCGTACATAGCCCCTTTGATCAGGATGACAGAGAACACGAACAAGAAGATAGTGATTGCCACGGGAACAAGCACTGTTTGAAGAAGTTTCCCCACCTGAATACGCGGCGCGTCCGGGTTAGGAATCGCAAAGTACAGAATGAAATAGCCTAAGAGATAGAGCCCGAGCGCGAACGGCCCCGTGATTCCCAAAATCAGGGCGAATGCGCGGACGACCGCCGGTTCCACCTCGAGCACGCGCGCCAATCCGGCACAGACGCCCAGCCAGCGTACGTCCTGGGTGGGAAGGCCGGCGCGGCGTGGTGCCTGCCGTTGTGCGACCAATTGTTTCGCGAGCCGGGCGGGGTCGCCGTACTTGGCGAGAACCGCTTCAAGATCCACATCTTGAACGGGCTGCCGCGGAAGGCCGCTAAGGGAGGTCACGATGCGTTGGCGAAGTGCAGCTAAGGCTTGTTCGCGCGCCTTGTCCGACAGCTCCGCGAGAAACTGGTTGACGTCGCGCAGATATCGCGCGATGCGCCGCTCTTGTTTCTCCGTTAGCCGCATGGTTCTCCCCACAAACGGGTGCCAGTATAGGGCGAAGTCCGACCAAATAAAAGTCCATGAAATAACGTTTGCGATAGTGTCGAGATTGCCTGTAGGTAACATACGTGTATTAGTGAGTCACCGTTTGGGTTTATACTTGAAGATCGGTCGAGATTGATTGAATCCTGGAGAAAATTCATGACGGTGTCCACGACAGACGAACCCACGCAATTGCGATTGGGCACGTGTAGCTGGAGTACCAAAGACTGGGTCGGCAAATTCTATACTACGACCAATGCTTCGGAATTCATCACCGAATATGCGCGGGTCTACGACACGGTCGAGATTGATTCCACGTTCTACAGCACGCCGCGAAAAGAAGTCGTGTTGGCTTGGCGGAAACGCACGCCGGAAGGATTCCTTTTTGCCGCCAAGATACCCAAGACCATTACGCACGAGAAGTTTCTGACGGATTGCGACAAGGACCTGGAGGAATTCCTGGCGACGGTTTCGCTGCTGGGTTCGCGTCTGGGGCCGTTGCTCTTTCAGTTTCCCTACTATGCGAAAGACAAAGGCATTACGCTGAAGGACTTCCTCGCGCACCTCGAACCGTTCTTAGCGAAACTTCCCAAGGATGGATTTCGTTTCGCCTTGGAAGTGCGTAACAAGACGTGGCTGAAGCCTCCCTTGATGGACCTTCTACAAGCCCACGGCGTGACTCTCGCCTTGATTGACCACCCCTGGATGCCGCGGGCCGACGAACTGATGAAAGATGAGCGCCTCGTGACGGGGCCGTTCGCCTATATCCGCTGGCTCGGGGACCGCTACGCTATCGAGAAGATCACCACGACCTGGAACCAGTGCGTGATTGATCGTAGTCAAGACCTGGAAGGGTGGGTGCCCTTGATTAAGCGCCTGTTGGACAAGAGAATCCCCGTCTTCGGCTTCGTGAACAACCACTACGCCGGGTATGCGCCGGACAATGTGGAACACCTGAAACGAGTACTCAACGAGGCATAGGCGGGTCCCCGAAAATACAAATTCGAGGCACGCTGCACTTGCCTTCCTCCACAAGGAGGAGTGGGAGCGGCAAGCTCACACAATGTCTCGAATTGAAGGCTAACCGAAAACTTTCGAAGGTTTATACCATCGTTTAGTGACGGAAATCAAACTCCAATCACCCGCACGCACGGGGAGGGTCCTGGTCCTCGCCGACCACCGCGCTACGCTGAACGAGCCGCCACGCGTCTTTCCCCCGGCGTCGAGGTCGAATCACCAAGAAACGTCGCGCATTTCACAACCACGGTGGTAGCCGCATCCATTCCCAGTAACGCTATGATTTCTCGCGGTTTGGCGGCTTTGCCGTCGCGTAGGGTGGTAGTGAAATCAATGGCGAGTTGTCCTTGGTCTATCACACGAACGTCCAGAAACTGTATCAAGGGACGTATATTGATGCGGTTGACTCCCTTCCCATTGCCGTTCTGAGATTTCGCTTTCCGCTCCACCAAAATGGTGTCCGACGCGAGAATTCCTTCTATCCGCGTCTTCACGACCTCCGCGTCACCTCGGGCGTATAGGGTGTAGCTGAATCCAGTGACGGAACTCATCAGCGAGGGTGCGTTCATCGGGACTTCGCTGATCTCAAACGCGTCAAAACCCAAGGGCAAGGTGTTCTGCAGGCGCGCGAGGAACTCCGCAGGCTCGACTCGCCCCTTCAACAGAATGTCCATGTAATCGCCGCTGCTTTCCTCGCCTACAGGAGAGGCCGTAGAGAAATTCACCTTCGGATGGGCATGGAATCCCTGCGAATAGGAGAGTGGCGCGCGAGCGCGGCGTAAGGCGCGGACCCACGCGTTCATCAATTCGAGGTGAGAGAGGAAACGCGCTTCGCCGGTGCGGCCAATCCGGAAACGCAGCCGTTGGACGGGTGGCGGCTCCACACGCGGCGGCAACGGTTTGCGCTGCCAATCCCTTTCTTCAGCGGAACCGGCCTTCGAGCGTTTGAGCATGTGCTTGCATAACTCGCGCTCGCGGTAAATCACACCGCAAAGATGGCATTTCCCGTGACGGCAGTCTTCGGCGTATTTGAGCTCCACGGCCCGGCGCCAGTCGTCCTGGAACCATTTCTTGGGGATCATGACGTCAATGTGGTCCCATGGCAGTCGCTCGTCGAGGTCGCGCTCACGGACTGCACCCGGTACGTCGAATTTCACTTCTTCGATCGCCTTCAACCACGCATCGAAATTGAAATACTCATCCCACGTATCGAACCGCGCGCCGCGTTGCCATGCCGCCTCGAGCAAATCCCCGGCGCGTCGGTCGCCACGCGTAATCAGTCCCTCGATGAACGTCGTCTCCGGGTGATGGCGTCCAAACTTGACGCCGCGATTGCCGGCAAAACCACGTTCGAGAATGCCTTGTCGGCGTGCGACTTCTTCGATGCCAATCTGTTCCGCCCACTGGAAAGGCGTGAACGGTTTCGGAACAAACGTCGAAACGCCGGTGTGGACGCGCGCCTTTCGATTCACCGTGCGGGCCCGTTGCAACGTGCGCAGACACAAGTCCACGATGGCTTGCACGTCGTCGTCACGCTCCGTCGGCAAGCCGATGATGAAGTAACACTTGACGTGTTCCCAGCCGCGCCGGAAAGCTTCAAGCGACATTTCCAGCAATTCTTCGTCGGGAATCCACTTGTTAATCACGGCGCGCAGGCGCGGGCTGGCGGCCTCCGGCGCGAACGTGAGACCGCTTCGGCGCACGCCGGACACCATATCCGCGAGGTCCACAGAAAAGGAATCCAAGCGCAGCGACGGCAGCGAAACCGCGACGTTATCCTTATGGGCGCGTTCGACAGACTGTTGCACCAACGTGCGCACCCGCGAGTAGTCGCACGTGGACAACGAGACCAGCGACACTTCCTCATATCCGGTGCTTTCGAGCGTGCGTTCCATAAGTTCATCTATCCTGCTCAAGCTGCGCTCGCGGACCGGCCGCGTCACCATTCCCGCTTGACAAAAGCGACAGCCGTGGGTGCAACCCCGCAATACTTCGAGGCTGACCCGATCATGCACCTGCTGGGTGTAGGGGACGATGTAGTCCGTCGGAAACGTCGCGCCGTCCAAGTCTTGGACGAGACGCTTCACGATCTTCGGCGCGTTTTCCTTGGGTAAGATGCGACCGTCCGACAAGGTCTCGAAAGGATAGAGTTCCGGCACGTAGAATCCGGGCAGCACGCTGACCGCCTTGAGTTTTTCGCGCCGCGACTTATCACGCATCCCGCGCATCAAATCGGCGAGTTCTACGATGGCATCCTCGCCGTCGCCGATGAGAAAGAAGTCAATAAACGGCGCCAGCGGTTCCGGATTGAATACGCTGGGTCCGCCTGCAAATATCAGGGCATGATTATCGTCGCGGTCTTTGCTCCGCAACGGTAAACTGGACAAGTCGAGGATGTTCAGCACATTGGTGTAAGTGAGTTCGGACTGCAGCGTGAAGCCGATCAGGTCCATGCAGTCGAGCGGGTCTTTTGACTCGTTTGTAAATAAGGGCAGACGGCGCGCCCGTAGCGCCGCTTCCATGTCCGGGGCCGGGGCATACGCCCGTTCCGCCCAACACCAAGGTAGCCGGTTGAGGATCGAATACAGGATCAGGATGCCCAGATTGCCGAGACCAAGATCATAGAGGTCGGGAAACACCAGCGCCACGCGCAGATCAACGTCGGTCGCCTTTTTGTGCGTGGCGTTAACTTCCGTGCCCAGATACCGCGACGGTTTCTGAACGTTAGGAAGAATTTCGTTATATAGAATGTCGCGCAGATTCATGGTTCAAAGTGGGAACGATAAGTTAACTGTGAGCTACGTCATTGGGAGGAGGTCCGCCGCGGCGGACCGACGCGGCAATCTCATTTGTCCAAGAACGCGTGGTTAGCCGACCGTTGCAGGCTCCTTCTTGACCACCGATGGCGTCTTCCAATTCTTCAACGTACCCTCGTAATCGAATAATTCATGGGCATTGCCGCGCATCAAACGCGCGACCAGCGCCGGCACGTGCGCACCGTCAATCCAGTGCTCCTCGACCAACTCGCTGATCGCCTGCGCCAAACCCTTGCGGGCGATCTGCGCGTGACCGGGGACCATCTCGACCGGGATATAGTCGCCGCCGAAGGTGAGCAATTTGTTGGCGGGCGCCGCCATAAGAAACTCCTTTACAAAACGAACACTTGCCAGCGGGTTGATAATCCAGGCCCAGCAGAGGTCCACGTAGGCGTTCGGATAATGCTTGGCAATGGCGATGGCCTCGTCCTGGTACGGATAGGTGATGTGCATAATGACGAAGGGCGTCTTGGGATGCGCCTTAAGCAATTCGCACATGTCGCCGGCATTGTTGCGGACACGATGCAGCGGCATGCCGCCTGAACCGGCGTAATACCCGGTATGAAGCTTTACCGGCAGATGGAATTCCGTAGCCTTCTCGACACAGTAATGGAACAAATGGTCCTGGATGGCCTTCAACTCATCCATCGGGAGATTCTTCGGGTTCGCGAGGTATTTTTCGAACAACGGCACCGCGTCGTCCGCGCTGACCTTCTCGTAGTCAATCCGGCGCCCGTACGCGCTCTGGTTTTTCACCGCGATGGCGCGTGGACCGTAGGTTGCGAAACACCAGTCCAGCACCTCGTGCCAATCTTTCAAACTCTTCACGTCACGATTCGCCAACTTGGACACCGCCTCGATGTTCAGCCCCGTGCTCAACGCGACGAAGCTGAGGTCTTGGCATAACAGGTCGGGATACTGTGTCTCCATAAAGATAGTCGTTTGGAGATTGTTCACCTGGCAGTATTCGATATTCGCCACGTCGCGCAGGATGGGATAGTAGTACCCCGGCTTGATCATGGCGGCGAGTCTGTCGGAGATACTCCGATAGTTGTCCTCCCGAAGATCGTCTTCGCCGTACAGCATCCGCACCGTCTCGCGGATGTTCTGCAGGTACCCCGTGTGCCGCGCCTTCTCGTAGAACGGTCCGACGGTGCGCCATTTCTCGTCAACATCAATGTTGGGGTTGCCGATCTTGTCCCGCTCCTTGGGGTCCAGTCCGGCGACCAGCAAATCCGAATCAGAGTAATGCGAAAAGAAAATGCCGAAGTCTCGGATAGGCTGCCGTCCGCCATCGCCCGTCGGCGCAGATAGGCGCGTCGTTTCCTCCCAGATATGCTCGTGCGTGTCTACAAACGGCGTCCGATCAATAAGATTCCGAATCTCACTGCTGACCACTTGGGTTCTCCTTGTTGACATTCGGCAGGATTTCTGGGTTTGATGATACTTGTTCCCTCGTCTTGTGGCAAGCGTGACCTTCCGATTGATCGGTGAACATGGATTCAAATTCTAAGTGCAACACTTTTCTTGCCGCACAGGACTTCGTTTGGAATGGCGTGTCTCTTAACCGATTGTGGAGACACGGCATTCCAAACGAAGTCTTAAGACGCAATCACTTCAAATGAAAGAAGTTATGGTGTTGCACTTAGACTTTGAATCCGCGGTTATCCGCGCTCAATGCCGCACACAAAACGCCGTTTTTCGAATCAGACACACCTTTCGCGTCTTGGACCCGAAGGCACGAGCGGAGATGTACTTGTCTCCCGCGAGACGACCATTATTGTGCGATCCTTTTGAGGAAAATCACAACGCCATACCGAGCTGAAGTCCGCTACATCCGATTCACTAGTCCCGCTTTTGCGTGATCTTGTCTATGATCTTGGTGGTGGATTGGCCTTCGACGCCGGGGAGGAGGTGGATTTCGCCGCCGTAACTTTCGACGACTTTGCGTTCTTCTTGATTGATGGTGTTGATGTTGTAGTCGCCGCCCTTGGCGTAGACGGTCGGGTGCAGCGCCTGCAGGATCGAGACGGTCGTGGGATCGGAAAAGATGGTGACGTAATTTACGCATTCGAGCGCCGAGAGCACCAAGGCCCGGTTGGCTTCGTTCACGACGGGCCGGCTCGGGCCTTTGACTTTTCGGACCGACGCGTCGCTATTCAACCCAACGACCAGGATGTCGCCGAGTCGGGCGGCCTTCATTAGATAGGTAACGTGCCCGACGTGGAGAAGATCGAAGACGCCATTGGTCCAGACCACGCGTTTGCCATCTTCTCGATGCCGTCGGACGATCTGTTTGAGTTCCTCCAGTGTTTTCAATTTGGCGGGACCAACCTTGCCGAGAAGCGCATGCTCCAGTTCGGCGCGCGGCACGGTGACAACGCCGGGTTGCTTCACCGCGATTCCCGCCGCGGCGTTTCCGATCACGGCTGCATCGTGGAGCGAGCCACCCGCGACCAACGTCACGGCTACGGCGGCCGTAACCGTGTCTCCCGCGCCGGTGACGTCCACCACTTCGTGGGGGTCAATGGTAATGGGCACATCCTCGACCGTGCCATCGGCGCTAAACACGGTAATCCCCTTAGGACCGCGCGTAATGAGGGCGTTCTTGCAGATGGTCAAGAGTTTTTTCCCCGCGGCCTGGAGGGTCGCGTCATCTACAACGGCAATTCCCGCGCCGAGGCCCGCTTCACGGTCATTGGGCACGATCACGTCAAACTCTTTGAAAGCGCCCGCGCGTTCCCGCGAATCGCCCACGGTGACGAGCTTATGCTTCTTGGCGCAAGCGACCACTTCCTGCAAAACGCGTTCAGTGGCGACCGTTGAAACCTGGTCTCCCACCATGATGGCGTCCACTTCCGGCGCGCGCGCGCGGATATTCGCAATCACTTGGTCTTCCACGGTACCTGAAATGAACTTTGGCTTGGGGGTATCGGTGCGCAAGACTTCTTGAAGAGGAATGTTAAAGCCGCCGGCCTTGATCTTTCCGTAGGTGTTGGTGGGCCGTGACGGGTCTATAACTACGCCGGACGCGTCTACATTGCGCGCGGCAAACTCCTTGAGAACGATGTCGGCATTCGAGTCAGCGCCGACGACGCCGACCATGTACGTCTTCGCGTCCAAGGCGGCGACGTTGCAGGCCGCGTTACCGGCGGCTCCGGGATTGTGCTTTCGTTCCTGCACTTCGAAGATCGGGATGGGCGCTTCCAGGCTGATGCCCGTCATGATGCCAAATACGTTTTCGTCGAGATAAATGTCGCCCACGACCAGAATCCGTGCCCGTGGGAACCGAGCGAGCAGATTGCGATAGTACTGACCATCCATAGTTGCGCAAACTCCCGGAGATTACCGCCCATTATGAAGAAAATCACGAGGATTGTAGCGCGGCGCGCCGCTTTGATTCCACACCTGACAGGATCGGGACCCTCTCAGCCGGTGAAGGTCCTTTTTAGTTTTTCCATGAAACGACGGTGAAGCGGATAGGCCGCTTCGATATCGCTTTGCTCCTGGAATTGCTTCAAAAGTTCCTTCTGCTTGGCGGAGAGCTTGGTCGGCGTCTCGACGTGCACGCGAATAATTTCGTCGCCATGCCGATATCCACGAATATCGCGGACCCCGAGCCCGCGTAGCCGGAAGAGTGTGCCGGATTGTGTTCCCGCGGGGATTTTGAGCTCCGCCTTCCCATTTAAGGTGGGCACTTCGATGGTGGCGCCGACCGCGGCTTGCGGAAAACTGATCGGAATTTCACAGATGATGTCGTTACCGTCCCGCTCGAAAAGCGCGTCCGGCGCTACTTCCACGAAGATATAGAGGTCTCCGCGCGGTCCGCCCATGTCTCCCGGTTCACCCTCGCCCGCCAAGCGCAGCCGTGTGCCGGTGTCCACGCCGGCCGGGAGCTCGACGGCGAGGTCTCGTTGCACGCGGACACGGCCGGTCCCGGAGCAGCGCGAACAAGGCCGAGTAATCACCCGGCCGCGACCCCGACACCGGCCACAGGTCTGTGTAATGCTGAAGAAGCCCTGGACGCGCCGGACTTGGCCGGAGCCGCCGCATTCCGGACACGCCTGCGGCTGCGAGCCGGCGGCCGCTCCTGTCCCGCTACAGTCGCTACAGGTTTCCATCCGCGCCAGGCGAATCGTCTTCTTGGTGCCGGCGGCGGCCTCACGGAATGTGACGGTAAGCCGATACTCGAGGTCATTGCCTGGCGTTGCGGCGCGGCGGCGCGGACCACCCCGGCCGAATAACACGTCAAAGAAGTCTTCAAACGGCGCGTCCGTCCCCGCGCCGCCGAACCCGAAGTCACCAAAGCCGCCGGCGCCTGCGAACTGTTCGCCGGCGCGTCCGAAACGATCATACTGGGCTCGTTTCTGGGGGTTCTTCAGCGTATCGTACGCTTCGTTGACTTCCTTTAGCTTCTCTTCAGCCGCTTTGTCTCCCCCCGTCTTATCCGGATGGTATTTATGGGCAAGCTTCAAGTATGCCTTGCGGATTTCCTCTTCCGAAGCCGTCCGAGAAACACCGAGTATTTCGTAGAAATCCTTCTCTTTCGTCATGGGTCAGGTTGACCGTTCTTATTTCTTCTTCTCGTCTTCATCCATCACGGTGAAGTCCGCATCCACGGTCTTGCCGGCGTCGCCTTCCTTGTCTTCCTTGTTGCTCCCATCTCCTCCTCCGGCGCCCTCGGCCTTGGAAGCGCCGGCTTGCGCGGCCGCGGACGCGTACATCGCTTCGGCCATCTTATGTGACGCCTTGTTTACTTTATCCACTGCGGCTTGGATCGCGTCGGTATCATCCTTTTCGAGGCTCTTCTTCAACTCTTCCAGCGCAGCCTCGATCGCGGCCTTGTCGGCGGGGCTGATCTTGTCCGCATTTTCACGCAGCAGCTTCTGGGTCGAGTAATGCAGCGTGTCCGCATTATTCCGAATTTCGATGGTCTTCTTCCGATCCTGGTCTTCCTTGGCGTGCTCCTCGGCGTCCCGAACCATGCGTTTGATGTCCTGTTCGGTCAGGCCGCTGGACGACTCGATGCGAATCTTCTGTTCCTTGCTCGTCGCCAGGTCTTTCGCCGACACGTGCACGATGCCATTGGCGTCTATGTCGAAGGCGACTTCGATTTGAGGGATGCCGCGCGGCGCGGGCGGAATACCAATCAGGTCAAAGCGTCCGAGCGTGCGGTTATCCCTTGCCAACTCACGCTCGCCTTGCAACACGTGGATGGTCACGGCGGTCTGACTATCCGCCGCCGTCGAGAATATCTGTCGCTTGGTGACCGGGATCGTGGTATTGCGTTCAATGAGCTTGGTGCAAATGCCGCCCAGCGTCTCGATTCCCAGGGAAAGTGGCGTTACATCGAGCAACAAAACATCTTTAACTTCGCCCGCCAGCACGCCGGCCTGAATGGCGGCGCCGACCGCCACGACTTCGTCCGGATTGACGCCCCGGTGCGGCTCCTTGGTAAAAACAGCTTTGACAATCTCGCCGACCGCCGGCATGCGGGTCATGCCGCCGACCAGGATGACTTCGTTGATGTCATTTGGTTTGACACCCGCATCTTCCAGGGCGCGGTAACACGGCCCTTTAGTGCGGCTCAACAGGTCGTCGCAAAGTTGTTCGAGCTTTGCGCGCGTCAGCGTATAGTTGAGGTGCTTTGGTCCGGACGCGTCGGCCGTAATAAACGGCAAATTGATGTCCGACTGCATCGTGGTGGACAATTCGCACTTGGCTTTTTCCGCGCCTTCCTTCAATCGCTGGAGCGCCATCGGGTCCTTTCGCAGATCGATGCCTTGGTCGCGTAGGAATTGGTCGGCCAGCCAGTTGATGAGCCGTTGGTCAAAATCATCGCCCCCCAGATGCGTGTCGCCGTTGGTACTGAGCACCTCGAAACTATCATCGCCGATTGCGAGAATCGAGATGTCGAAGGTACCGCCGCCGAGGTCGTACACCGCCACTTTCTCGTTCTTCTTCTTCTCCAGACCGTAGGCCAACGCGGCCGCGGTCGGCTCGTTGATGATGCGGAGGACGTCCAGACCCGCGATGCGCCCGGCGTCTTTGGTGGCCTGTCGCTGCGCGTCGTTGAAGTAAGCCGGCACGGTAACCACGGCCTGCGTCACTTTGTCGCCGAGGTAGGTTTCGGCCGTCTCCCGCATTTTTTGCAGGATCATCGCCGAAATCTCCGGCGGTCGATACGTGCGGCCTTGCACCTCCACCTGGCAGTCGCCGGTATTCGTTTCACTGACCTTGTACGGCACCAATTTCTCTTCCTCAGCGACCTCCTCGTGGCGGCGGCCCATAAAACGCTTTATCGAGAACACGGTGTTTTTCGGATTGGTGATGGCCTGGCGCTTTGCCACCGCGCCCACCAGACGCTCGCCATCTTTCGTAAAGGCCACGACCGACGGCGTCGTTCGGCTGCCTTCCGCATTAGCAATTACCACCGGTTCACCGCCTTCCATGACGGCCACACAGGAGTTGGTGGTCCCTAAATCAATCCCAATCACCTTTCCCATTGTTGTGTACCTCCTCGTCGTCTATATCGAAAAATTCAGAGTCTATGAGTTCAATTGATCCGGCGGCCAGTCTCCGGCGACCGGTCGGGAGCAGCTTCCTCGGTCGGTTCAGCGGATGACGAATCTACGTCGCTTGACCCTTGCTGGTCATGACCTTGTTTTCCCGGCGGGCCGGCGCTGACCGCGACTCGTGTGGGTCGCAGAACACGATCGCCCAAACGGTAACCCTTTTGAATCTCCTGCGCCACACAATCGGCAGGGATCTCGTCGGATTCCCTATGTATCACGGCCTCGTGGACCTCGGGGTTGAAGGGTTCTCCCATGGCCGGGATGAGATTGACGCCGTTCCGATTCAGGACCTCGTGGAAATGCCGGAGTACGAGTTCAACCCCTTCGGCCAACGCCCCCGAGTAATCATTCGCGTGCTCCAGGGCGCGCTCCAGATTGTCTGCGACCGGCAGCAATTCCTGTATAATCGCGCCTGTGGCGTTCTTTCGATTTTGTTCCGCCTCGCGTGCGACGCGTTTCTTGTAATTGTCGAAGTCCGCACGCAGGCGGAGTATTTGGCCTTTCAGCGCGTCCCGCTCGGCCACGAGTGCCGTTACCGCTGCTTCGGAGGCCGTGTCAGATGACTCGCTCGGACGCGTTTCATTTGGATTTACGATTGCTTGTTCCGGAGCTTCGGGTTTATCACACAATTGCGCCTCCCGCTCCGCTTCACGTTCCAAACGTTTTTCTAATTCAGTTTTCGGCACTTCCGCCGCCTTCATATTTCCTCGAGGTCAATTCCCAATCCGCGCGTACGCGCGGCTCAACCCGCGATCCGGGTTAGATGTCGTGACAACGATTCCGCAGTGTAATCCACTAACGCGGTCATCCGCGAATAGGGCATCCTCCGCGGGCCCAACACTCCGAGCATCCCGACTATCTTTGCGCCGACGCGATATGGTCGCGCGACAAGGCTGATTTCCTCAAATCCCTGTTCTTGGGCCTCCGAACCGATCAATACCAACATTTGTGAAGACCCACCGTCACGCAATCGGGATCGAATCAGCGTCGCCAAGCGGTGGCGCTCCTCAAGAAAACTCAACACTTCGCGAATTCGCACGACGTCGCGGAATTCCGGCTGCTCGAATAGTTGTGTGGTCCCGTCCAGGAACATGTGCCCCACCCGTTGACTGGGCAACATGCTCAGAATATCCAGGGCGCGCTCGGCTAACCGTCGCCGCTCGTCGAATAATGTTTCGAGGCTGGCCACGAGCGAGCTGATTACCTCCTCGAAGGCCAAGCCCGGCAGATGATCGTTCAAGAAGCTATTCAAGCGATGCACTTCGGCCGCCGACACGGGAGCATCGAGAACCACCATCAGAGAACGTATGCGCCCGTAGGTATCCGCGATCACGACGCCCAGCCGGTTCGGTGCAACCGAGACGAGTTCAATACGCAATACCTCTGCGTTGCCTTCGGCCGGAGCTTCCACCATCCCCGTCTGGTGCGACACGTCAGCCAGCAGATGACAAGTCTGCCGCATCGTCTCATCGGCGTCTTCCCATGGCTGAGTAACTGCGTGGTCAATCCGTTCACGTTCCGTTGGCGACAGTTCGGCCACGTCCATCAGCCGGTCCACGTAGTACCGGTATCCCAAATCCGTCGGAATCCGGCCGGAGCTTGTGTGTAACTGTTGGACATAGCCTGAATCCTCGAGATCCGCCATCACATTCCGGACCGTGGCGGGACTCAGGTCCAGGCCCAGTCGTTTCACGATAGCCCGCGACCCGACCGCTTCGGCCGTAGTCACATAGGTATGGACGACGGCCCGGAGAATCAGTTCTTCGCGTTCACTTAATGTCGGACAGGATTCCATACGTGCAGTCCTTAGCACTCGCCGATAGAGAGTGCTAACAAGCTTCCCTCAGTGTACCATACCGTCCAATTCGTGTCAAGCTACATGCCTACCCCCTTCCGAACGCCGCATTCAATTCATAACCGTTTACCGTGCAATTGGTTAGCAGTTAAGGAAAATCCTTCGGTCCAAGAGTCACTTCTTGACGTGCCTTCCGCAAACTGCTACCATTCCGCACGTTAGCTGGATGGTCCAGCTACTCCTAGGTCTAGGCTATGCGTGTCGGCATTGATGTCGGACCAATAACCCGTGTCCGAACCGGGGTCGGTAACTACTGCTATTATCTCCTGAAACACTTGGTCGAAATCGCGGAAGATTGCGAGATGGTGGGTTTTGCGTCCGGGACAGGGCCGATCGACTTGGCGGAACTGCGGGGGAAGATACGCGCACGGTCAATACGTATACCAACTCGTATACTATATAAATCCTGGTCTTGGTTCCGGTTTCCGCAGATTGAGACCCTTATCGGGGCGGTCGACGTCTATCATGCCACCAACTATTTTCTTCCCCCCGTGAAGCGAGCGCGCCGGGTCGTCACCATCCACGATCTCGCTTTCTTGGCGATTCCGGAACGGTGCAGTCCGAAGATTGTCGGGCCGTTTTCCAGGTACATACACCGGTTCGCACAAGACGCGGACGCGATTCTGGCTTATTCGCAATCCACCAAGGACGACATTGTGAAGTTTCTCGCGGCTGCGGCCGAGAAAGTTGTCGTCGCTCCCATGGCCGTGGATGAAAACTTTAGACCGGTTTCGCGCGACCGGGCCGTGGAAGTCTTGAAGCGCCGTTTCGACATTGAGCCGCCGTTCCTATTGTTCGTCAGTACGCTCGAACCGCGCAAGAACGTGCCCACTCTGCTGCGCGCGTTTCATCGCTTGGCAAAGGACATTCCGCACCGATTGGTCCTGGTCGGCTCCGTCGGTTGGAAGGCCGACGAAATCTTCGAAACCATTGCCCGGCTTCACCTCGAAAACCGTATTGTACGTTTGGGGTTCGTGCCACACCTGGAATTACCGGTCTTTTACGGCGCCGCCGACGCTTTTGTCTTCCCAACCTGTTACGAAGGATTCGGGCTGCCGCTGCTCGAGGCTCTGGCCTGCGGCTGTCCCGTCGTCACCGCCGCGAATTCATCGGTACCGGAGGTTTGCGGCGATGCCGCTCAATACGTGGACGCGATGGACGACGAGGGACTGGCGTCGGCGGTGCGGCGAGTGTTGGAGGACGAGGGCTTAAGGGCCAAGATGGTCGCGAGCGGTCATGCGCACGCCGCCAAGTTCTCATGGAAGACTTGTGCCCGATCCACCCTGGACCTCTACCGGAGCCTCGCCCAGTGTTAGCCGTGCTCAACGCACTGCAAGCCGGAAACCGGAGCGGTACCGGCATGTATGCGGCGCGTTTGGCGGAATGGTTGGCTCAAGTCGAGGGGGAGCCGGACGTGGCCGTCATCTGGCCGGAAGGATTGCCGCGCCGCCACTCCGCATATCACGTGCACGAGGCCATTCTGACCCGTCCGGCGCGTCCGGCCATTCGACGACTCATCTACGATCAGTGGGGAATCTACGGCGATGTGCGTCGGCTGCTGGCGAATCTCGTACACTATCCGGCGAACATCGGTAGTTTAAGATCGCTTCACAATATGGTCCTGACCGTGCACGACCTCAGTTTTCTTCGCGATCCGTCATGGTTCGCGTTCAGTCGCACCACTTACTATCGCCGCGCGGTGGCACGCAGCGTAAAGCTGGCGACGCACATTATTGCCGATTCGGAATCAACGGCTACGGACTTGCAGGACTTGCTCCGCATCCCGGCAAAAAAGATTAGCGTGGTCCCGCTGGGCGTGGGGGAGAGGTTTCAACCCTCTTCGGACGAGTGTGTTGCTACCATTCGCGAGAAGTACAAATTGCCCGACCGGTTTTTCCTCTATATGGGCACGCTGGAACCGCGCAAGAATCTCGTTCGTCTGATTCAAGCTTGGTCGCGCGTCGCGCACGATTTACCATACGATCTGGTCCTTGCGGGACGGAACGGCTGGAAGACGGAGCCGATTTTCAGTGAAGCGGCCCAATCTACGCATCGGCCGAGAATTCGTTTCCTTGGTTTCGTTCCTGAAGACGACCGACCGGTGATGATGAGCGCCGCGCACGCGTTTGTCTGGCCCAGCCTATGGGAAGGTTTTGGTTTGCCCCCGCTCGAAGCGATGGCTTGTGGTGTTCCTGTGCTGACCTCCAAGGTCTCCAGTCTTCCTGAGGTCGTAGGCGACGGAGCAATCCTCGTGGACCCGGCGAACGTCGAACAAATCGCACACGCACTCGTGGTGATTGCTACCGATGAGGCGTTGCGCGCTTCCCTTCGTGAAAAAGGCCGCGCCCGCGCCGCGCAGTTTACTTGGAAGAAAACTGCCGAACTTACCAAACGCGTATATCGCTCCGTGCTCGGAGTCGAGTGATGGTCCGAATGCCGGTCCGCTTCACGCCATCCTCCGAAACGTCAAATCGAGAATCGGCAATCGAAAATCGAAAATCGAGTGGATGGCTTGTATGAGAATCTTGCATGTCTACAAGGATTTTGATCCGCCCATCCACGGCGGCGTGGAACGCCACGTCGCCCTTATGTGTCGCTATCAGCGCGAGTGGGCCGAGGTTGAGGCGTTGGTCTGCAGCCGCTCGTTTTGCACGCGTACTGTCGAGCGCGACGGCACGCGTGTGACCGAGGTCGGCGAATGGGGCCGCTTCCAGAACGCGCCCGTTTCTCCGCTGTTTCCGTTCTACTTGCGCCGGATGGAAGCCGACGTGGTCGTCGTTCACGTCCCGAATCCGACCGCCGAACTGTCCTGGCTGATGGTGCGGCCGCGAGGCAAGCTCGTGGTGCGATATCACAGCGACGTGGTGCGCCAGGCGTCAGCGATGCGGTTCTATGGCCCATTGCAGTTGAGATTCCTTCGGAACGCCGCGCTCATCTTGCCGACGTCGGAGCCTTACGTCGAGACCTCGCCCATGTTGCGCGCGGTCCGCGACCGTTGCCGCGTCGTACCGCTGGGCATCGTGCCCGAGACATTCCAGCGCGCCGATCCGCAACGTGTGCAGGCGCTGCGCGCCCGCTACGGCGGCAACTATGTTCTATTTACGGGACGGCACCGTTACTACAAGGGACTCGGATACCTCGTGAAGGCCGCGCCTCATATTAAGGCGCGCGTCGTGATCGCGGGCGACGGCCCCGAACGTGCGCGTTGTGAAGCCTTGGCACAAGATCTTGGCGTGCACGTCGAGTTTCCCGGAAGCCTTACCAACGAAGAACTCGTCGAACACCTGCACGGCTGCGAAGTTTTCGTCTTCTCCTCAGTGGAACGCAGCGAAGCGTTTGGTATTTCGTTATTGGAGGCCCATGCTTGCGGCAAGCCCGCCGTTGCCACCCGACTCGGCACAGGCGTCGAATTTGCCAACCTCCATAATCAAACGGGCCTGAACGTGCCCCCGCGCGATCCCAATGCCCTCGCCGAAGCCGTCAACACGTTGCTTGCCGACCCCGCCCTCCGGGCTCGCATGGGCGACTTCGCCCGCCGTCGCGTCCTCACCGAATTCAACGCCACCAACGTCGCCCGCCGCGAATTCGACCTCTACCTCCACGCGTGAACTTTTGACCGTTACGGCAGCAGAAATACCAAGAAACGAAAGAACGAATTCAGTTGGCGAAGGTGTCAGGTTCTGCTTGTCGTTCTTTCGACAAGAGTTGCGCCAACATCTTCTCGTACTCGGCGTGAATGCCTATCCAAAACCAGGATAACGAATCGCCTTTGAGAACCCCGACCGCGCGGTAGGCACGTGTGATTCGCAATGAATATACTGGGTTGGTTGCATGTACACGCTTGAAATGTAGACTCGGATGGTTCGGATCTTTGAGAAAGAGCCTATAAGCGTCTCGCGCTTGTTGCCGGATGTGCTCCGGCAAGGTCCGGAACGTCCTACGGAAACGTTCCGTCGTATGTGAGATCATAACTTATCGGGGTCAAGTGTTTGGGTACGGTCGGATTCGTATTCGGCAAGAGCCTCGGCCGCCAGGGCCGCAAGTTTTCCCTGGGATTCCGCAAACAAGGTCCCCCATCGTTGTTCCGAAGCGAGTTCTTCA
>JACQVH010000144.1 GCA_016209895.1 Candidatus Hydrogenedentota bacterium
GCGGGGCTGGCGGAGGTGATTAAGCACGGCGTGATCGCGGACGCAGCACTCTTCGAGTACATGGAACGTTGCGTAGAGGCGATACTTTCCAAAGATTTGGCCGCGCTCGAGTTGCCGATTCGACGTTCGTGTGAAATTAAGGGCGCCATTGTCGCGGAGGACGAAACCGAACAAGGCGTCAGGGCCAATCTGAATTACGGCCACACGTTCGGCCACGCCATCGAGGCGGTGAGCGGCTATTCGCATTTCTTGCATGGGGAAGCGGTCGCGCTGGGCATGCATGCGGCGGGCGTATTGGCGCGAGAACTTGGCCTTGTGGACGCGGAATTCGTCGAGAGACAGCGCGCGTGCCTGGCCGCATACGGCCTTCCGGTATCGTGGCCGGACCTTCCAATAGATGAAACCATTGCCGTCATGCGCCGAGACAAGAAGGTGAGGTCCGGCGCGATGAAGTTCATTATTGCCGATCGGTTGGGGCACGTGGTGCATCGTACGGACGTAAGCGAGACGCTGGTCCGTGCTGCGCTGAGGGCACTGCGAGAACGGTAGAAGGAATCCACGAGCGTGACATTCGGCGGCGAATCTTCAGAAAGTTACTTCGACGAGGGACTGACGGCCAGTAAGAAAGGCGATCTGGCGCGCGCGATCGAGTTCTTCGAGAAGGCCGTGCAATTGGACAAGACGTTTCTTGCCGCGTACCATCAATTGGCCAAGTGCTACTTGCGCACCGGGGAAAGCCGTCGAGCCGTGGATATCCTTCAAAATGTCGTATCGGCGCGCCCGAACCAGATTCCGCCGCGGCTAGACCTGGGTTATGCTTTGCTCGAAGCCGGCCATACACAGGAGGCGCGTCGTCAATTCACGCATATTATCGAGAACGACGCGGCCAATACGCGCGCGCATTTGGGCCTGGCGTACGTGTGTTTCCATGAGGCCAATTGGAGCGGTGCGGTGTCAGAAGCTAAGACCGCCCTCGCTCAGGGCGGCCCTAATTTCAGCGTGTTGTTTATACTGGGGCGCGCGGCGAAACTTACCGGTGACCTCGAAATATCGGTTCAGGCGCTCGAGGAGGCGGAAGGCCTAATCGCAAAGTCCATTGACCTGAATCCGGACCAACCGGAAGGATACTATCTTCGGGGCGAACTGAGCTTTGTCCGTGAAAGTTATGCGAAAGCGCTGGAATGTTATACCGCCGCGGAGCTTCGGGTGAAGTCCGATCACCTGTACGTCGCCTTTGCCGAGTCGTTCTCCCGTTTGGATGTGCTTACGAAACAGGCGCTGTGCTATCAGCGTCTGGGTCGGCTGGACAAGGCCCGCGACTTGGGCGCGGAGATTGTCAAAACTGATCCCAACCACAAACTGGGCCAGGCCTTGCGTAATCTATAGCGAGAGGGGAAGCGATGCATGGACGTAAACCTGCAGTTGGTCCGCGAGTTCTTTGAGCTGAACCTGTTTCGTGTCCTCACTAACTGGCAACAGCCCGGCGAGCACCGCGCCCAGCTTTTCGTCGAGAATAGCGTCCCCATGGCCGGACCGGAGCGTGAGTTCGTCCTGCGTCCGGCGGACCTTTCCTCCCTGGAATGCGCCGTGGTCGAACTGCGTGCCTGGCATGCCGACCGGTTCTATCCGTCGCTCATCGAAGCCAATCCTGGGTTTGGCGATTTTACCAAAGAGGAGGCTTTGGCCCTTGCCCGGGAGGTCTTCGGTCCCCGCACGCTGACGACCATCTTGGTGATTTCCGAAATGCCGGCGACCGCCGACCAGCGCCAGCGCTCGGTCGAACTGCTACAGGCCCTCGGAGTTCACCACGTCCTTGAATTCCCAACCGTCCTGCAGGACTTGCTGGCCAAGGTGAGCGTCAACGGCGTCTATGCCGCCTCGCAGACACTCCAGACCTTGCGGTTGTTGAAACGCTACCGACTGGTCCGACACCAACAAATGGAACTGACCTTCGCCGCCGATGTAGGGCGACTGCCCTCCACCGGCAAAGTCGAAGCAATCGCCACCGAGGAGGAAGAATCGTAGCCAATCTCGTCCGAGGATGATGATTCTTTTTTTCGGCACTTTCCTTGAAGGTAACTCCGCAAGCGGGTAGGCTACGGATTCGTTCATGACAATCGGGACCATATGTCGTAATTCAAGGGGAGAACACCAATGAGCAACATGAGTCGAAGGGATTTTCTGCAGGTATCATCGGCGGGCGCGGCGCTTGGCGCCGGTTTAGCGGGGTGCGTGACCGCGGCGCGGAGGCCACCGATTAAAAGAGGCGCAAGGCCGGGCAAGGCGAGTCCGAATGAGAAAATCGTCATTGGCTTCATCGGCGTGGCCGGTCGAGGCGGCGGTCACGTCACCAGTTTCATGGGCTACCCGGACGTGGAAGTCGGCGCGATTTGCGACGTGTACGACAAACACCTGCAGGCGGCCGCAGCGCGCGTGGGGGGGAAAGCCAAAACCTACAAGGATTTTCGTCAACTCCTCGACCAAAAAGATATTGATGCCGTCGTGGTGGCCACGCCTCCGCATTGGCACGCCTTGACCACGATTTACGCGTGCCAGGCGGGAAAAGACGTGTACTGCGAGAAGCCGATGTGCCTGACACCGGCGGAAGGCCGGGCGATGGTGAAGGCCGCGCGGCTCAACCACCGTGTCACCCAGATCGGCACGCAGATTCATGCCGGCGAGAATTACCACCGAGTGGTCGAAGTCGTGCGTTCGGGCATCATCGGCAAGCTCAGCGCGGTGCGCTGCATCCTCTCCTTGAATGAAGCGCCGAACGGCATCGGGAATCCGCCGGACTCGCCCCCGCCCCCGGGCCTCGATTGGGATATGTGGCTCGGGCCGGTGCCGAAAGTTCCGTTCAATATCGCGCGTTTCCAAGGCGGGCAGCACCGTTACTTCGCCGATCTTGTGGGTAGTTGGCTGCACGAGATGGGTCCTCACATTATGGACTTGCCCTTCTGGGCGCTAAGGTTGGCGCCGCCATTGAGCGCGACCGCGGCCGGCGGCAAGTTTGCCACGCAGGATATCAGCACGATCCCCGACACCTTGGATGTACTCTACGAATTCCCCGACTTCATCATGACGTGGTCCAACATGTGCGCGAACAGTCACGGGCTGGCCTTTCATCGTGAACCGGGCATTACTCGCCGCTTGGGTATTTCGTTCCACGGTATCAATGGAAGCGTGCTGGCGGATTACGGCAACTATCAGGTCGTGCCCGAAGGAGATCGCATCCAAGGCGATTCACAGTCGCCGGGATGGATGTCGAAAACGCGCGCCCATGATCGCGAGTTCCTCGATTGTGTCAAGACCCGCGAACTACCCAGTTGTGACGTGGAACACCATTATCCGCTCAGCGTGGCGCTCAACTTGGGCAACATTGCCTACAAGGTGGGACGTAAAGTGCGTTGGGACGCGGAGAAAGAGTGCATCATCGGCGACCACGAGGCGAATGAATTAGTCACTCCGAACTACAGGAAACCGTGGGTGCTACCGACGTAACGGATGCCTCGACTTCGCGCAGCATGACACACCGTTCTGTCATTCTGAGCGTAGCAAAGAATCTCGCATACCGAAGACTGGGGCACAAGAGATGCTTTCCCGCGCGGCGATACTGGAACGGGAAACTGGAAACCGGAAACGTCTCGGTTACATGCGCGCGGCCATATCGCTGCAGCCGGGGGCGTCGGCTTCCTTGCGTGCGATATTGAGAAGGTATTCGGGATATCCGCCCACGGCATCGGCCTTTGCGAGCGCGAATAGATCGTCTACCGTGTCTGGATTCTTTGTGGCGACATTACTTGCGTACGGGTCGGCAGCGCGGAGATCGTGGAGGAACACGCCGGTTCCATCCACTTTACAGTTGAGCCACCAGTGATGGGAAATCACCGTAGGCGTCGTTCCCCAGCCGACCGTGACATGATCGCGCGTTCCGGGACGCCCGGCTAACGCCTCCTCCAGGAATGGCTTTCCGTCCAATTCCGCCGGCAGCGCGACACCCGCCTGCTGTAGAACGGTCGCCGTCACATCCGTGTGCTGCACGAACATTTCGGATCGATTCCCGGCGTGCTTCGCGCCCGGAAATCGCACCATGAGCGGCACGTCATACACTTCGGGCGACGATGGATAGCCGCGCTTGCCGAGATAATTCCGGTCGCCAATCGAGTGCCCGTGGTCGGCGAAAAGGAAGACCATCGTGTTCTCGAGCAACCGCAGCACCCGCAGCGTCTCCATGAGATGACCAAACCATCGGTCGCACTGCGTGACCGCGCCGCTGTAGTTGGCTTGGGTGCGCCGCATGAGTTTGGGGTCCAGCTTCGACGTGTCCTTATACCCGGAGATCACCTGCTCCGGGCCGTCCTCATCCATGTACATTTTCCGATAATGCGCCGGGACGAGCCACGGCTCATGCGGGTCAAACGATTCGATAGTGAGAAAGAACCTCTCGGCGTCCTGATTCTGTTCCAGCCAGAGGGCCGCTTCTTTCAAAACCCGCGGCGCGAAGTAGTCCTCTTCCTTCACGCGGTCCCGCATGTTGAGAATGCAACGCTCGACGAATTGTGTCGCCCACTCCGTCTGCATTTGCTTCGGCAACCAATAGTCTAATTCGGCCTGCGTCAACCGCGGACCGGAGCGTGAAGGGTCAGACTCCTGGCCGCGCAAGTAGGTCCATTGGTCAAAGCCGCGCCAATAGTTTTTCGACGGCTTGAACATATGATACAAGTCCGCGATTAGGCCGGTGCGATATCCGGCTTCGCGGAGCAACTCGGCCAGCGTTGGCTGCTCTTCCGGGATCGGACCCCAACCAGGCGCTCCCAGGAAATCGCCCTTCAAGCGATAGTCGGCATTGTGGAACGGATACACCCGACGTCCCGTGTACAGTGCGCGGCGCGCCGGTAATGTAGGCAGCGATTCAGGATAGGCGCGCGTCATGACCAAGGATTGTTTGGCGAAAGCGTCGAAATTCGGCGTATGGACGCGTCCCCAGGGAGGCGATCCGTATACGCCCACGCAATCCTTGCGCAGTGAATCGAAGACCATCAAAATAATGTTCACAGGGCATCTTCCTTTGTCTTTGACGAAGCGTGATTAAAGCATGAAGGCCGCCAAAAGATAAAGCCGGAAATGAATGATTCGCCGGCAGACCCCGATGCGTAGGATAACTAGGAAAGGAATAGTAAAATCGGACCATATCTGATGTCGGCTTCATCGGTCCGGGACGGCCCCGAAGTTTCTATTGACCGTTCTAACAATACTGTGTAAAATGCCCGTCAAACGTAGCGAAGTCTTCTCAGCCAGGTCGAGGACTATGGACAACCGAACTTCCAGCGAAATTCACGCCAAATTGGAAGCCGCCATCACCGAATGGCAGAACCAAGCCACGGCGGCGCAGACCACGTTAACCAAGCAGATTCAGGGCGCCAAGGAACAGTTGGACGGCATCCTGAAGGAAGCTTCGCTCAGCGGCTACGGCCCGGAAAAACTCGCGAGTGCGCTTCGCGCCGAACTTCGCGCGCTGAAGCAATCTACTGAGACTGCTGACTCGCAACTTTCCAAACTGCGGGAACGCGTCACGGAACTGGAAGCTACGGCCGGCGAGCGGGAAGAGTCGCTGCGAGACGCCAAGCAGCGTGTTGCGCAACTCGAGCAGTCCACGGCCGAACGGGCCGATGCCGGACAGGCCGCGCGACGACGCGTTACGGAACTCGAAGCCGCCGCTTCCGATCGAGACGAGCAGCTTGAGGCCGAGAAGCGCCGCGCAACCGAGTTGGAGCGGGCCTTATCCGAGCAAAAGGATGCGGCGCAGAAACTGGAGAAGCGTTTATCGCAGTCCGATCGGAACCTCGCTGCGTCGAAGGCCGAAGTCGAGAAAGCCCAGGACGAAGTGCGCGCGCAGAAAGCTGCGTCCGAGAAAGCCGCCGATCTGAAGGCGCAGCTTCAGGCGGAACGCGAGCGCGCCATCGAGTTGGAGGAGCGTCTGCGCGAGGAGACGGCCAAGGGTACGAAGAGCGCGCTCGCGCAACAATTGGCGGAGGCCGTCAAAGCCCGTGAAGAGTTGCACAAGGAGATGGTCGGCCTGCGCATCGAGATGGACCGGCTCCGCCGCGTTAATGCGGAGCTCAGTGGTGTCGGGGTCGTTCCTCCCGACGAAGTCGAGGAGGCGCTTGGTGTATCCGGACAGGATCATCAGGGAAAGAAACGTCAGATCGGAGAAATTCTGGTCGAGGCCGGCAGCATTACCCGGGAACAACTGGAAATCGCCCTCGAGGAACAGCGTGGTTCTCCCGCCAAGCATTTAGGCAGCATTCTCGTCGAGCGCGAGTTCACGACCGAGGAAGTGGTCGCGCAGGCATTGGCCTCGCAGTGCAAACTTCCCTTCGTGCGCCTTCATGAGAAGTCGGTGAGCCCGGAGGCCGTCGAGTTGGTCAGTTTTCGCCTTGCCAACCTCCATTCCTGCGTGCCTCTCAGCGTTACCGAGAGCACGTTGGTGCTGGCCATGGTTAATCCCTTTGATCTCGTGGCGATCGAAGACGTCGAGCGCGCCAGCAGCCGCAACGTCGAGCCCGTCGTGGCCGTCGCTTCCGAAGTTCGTTCCGCCATTGGCCGACATTACCTGTCCACCTGAGCGCGTAGCTCCCATTGGTAATGGGAGTGGGCGTCGCTCCCATGTAGGCGGGGGGGGGAAATTTTCGAACGACTCACGGATAAAGACCGCGCTGTATCTTTTCCTGTGCCACTCTTCGGATAGCGAGAATGAGGGCGGCGGTCCGCATGTCCGTCGTGTTCTCCTGGGCAAAGTCGTAGCAGCGCATAAATGCTTTGCGCATCAGGTCGCGGAGTCGGCGATTCACTTCGTCCTCACTCCAGAAGAACATCTGAATATCCTGAACCCATTCAAAATAACTCACGGTCACGCCGCCGGCGTTGCAGAGAATGTCGGGGATAACGAAGATGTCGCCCCGCTCACGCAGTACCCGGTCTCCTTCCACGGTCGCGGGACCGTTGGCCGCCTCGGCCAAGACGCGGCAGCGTAATTTGGGCGCGTTGTCACCGGTGATAACACGCTCGATCGCCGCCGGCACCAAGACTTCGCACTCCAATGTCAACAGTTCATCCGGCCGCAACGTATCTCCGCCGGGAAACTCTCCAAGCAGGTTTCCGCGCTTCACGTGTTCTGAAAGCGCCGGGATATCTAAGCCCTTGGTATTGAGTACCGCGCCATTGACGTCCCCGACGGCGACGATCTTCGCCCCGCGCATGAACAATTCATACGCCGCTACAGACCCGACATTGCCAAATCCCTGCACCACCACGCGCGCGCCGCGTAAGGACAAACCGGCGTGCTCGATGGCCTCTTCAATGCAGTACACCACGCCCCGTCCCGTGGCCTCGCGCCGACCCACCGTGCCGTACAAAAGCACGCTCTTGCCCGTGACAATCTGCGGCACGTTGTGGCCCATGTGCATCGAGTAAGTGTCATAGATCCAGCCCATAACCTGCTCGTTGGTACCCATGTCCGGCGCCATCACGTCTACCATGGGGCCAATGTACGGGATCATCTCCATGGTGTAGCGGCGCGTTACCCGTTCGACCTCGCCAAGTGACAGTTTGCTCGGATCGCAGTTAATACCGCCTTTGGCGCCGCCAAACGGGAGTTCCATCAATGCGCACTTCCAACCCATGATCACGGCCAGTCCCGCGACCTCACCCAAGTTCACACTGGGATGGTACCGTAGCCCGCCTTTCCCGGGGCCGCTGGTCAGGAAGTGCTGGACACGGTATCCGAGGAAGATTCGCGTGCCGCCGTCATCCATGCGTACCGGCACGGTTACTATCGCCGCGCGCTTGGGGATACGCAACCGCTCCAGCACTCCGGATTCCACCCTGGTCCATTCCTTGACGGCGTCGAATTGTTGAATTACTTGGCGATAAAGAGGGGAATCATATTCTCCGAAGTGCATTCACAATACCTCCCGCTTCGCTTGCCGCCACCATTCACGTGAAACCTGGAACCCATTCCCCACGAACCAATATAATCCATTGATTCTCTTTCAGGCTATTTTCTAGACAGGGCAATCGCATCAAATTACCTTACAAACCCGGCCGGGCTTGTGATCCAAACCTCATTTACCCCACCCCAACCCTCCCCGCAAGCGGTGAGGGAGCATGTTAACCTCCATTCCCAGACTTCCTCCGTTAAGCCTTCCCCCCGCATGCGCGGGGACTAATACCTCTGGCCATGGCGTACACCGGAAACTCCCGCCTTCCCCCCGCATGCGGGGGGGACTAATACCTCTGGCCATGGCGTACACCGGAAACTCCCGCCTTCCCCCCGCATGCGGGGGGACTAATACCTCTGGCCATGGCGTACACCGGAAACTCCCGCCTTCCCCCCGCATGCGGGGGGACTCAGGGGGGAATGTGTCGAGAACGCGAACATTTAGATGCGATTGCCCTGACTTTCTAGACTAGCCAAAGAACCGTCAACTTAATCACGTCGGGTGGCACCCTCAGACTCCGTTTGAACGTGTCTCGAGTCTCTCCATTTTGGCCCGTTCGGTCTCTGCTTAGCTCGCTTCAGCGAGCTCCTCTTTGCACCTCGCTTTAGCGAGGGTGTAGCATGTCACCCCACGGAAGTGAGCACGCTTCAGCGCGCTTTGGGGAGATCTCCACAGGTACCCCAAAACGCTGTCTGCGAGTGTACACGACCAAGTTAATCAGAGAAAGGACAGGCCATGGCAGACATACTTAACGTCGGCGTGATCGGAGTCGGCGGCATCGCCAAGACCCATTTCCCCGGTTGGAAGGAAAGCCCCTACACCGAGGTGGTCGCGCTGGCGGACATTAACCCGGAATTCCTGAGGAAAGTGGGGGAGACCGAAGGAATCTCGCGCCTGTACTCAAAGCCGATGGACCTGATTGCATCCAAGGATATTGACATCGTAGACATCTGCACCCCGAACATGTACCACGCGCCGCTGACGATTGCCGCGCTGCAATCCGGCAAACACGTGCTCTGCGAGAAGCCTTTAGCCCCCACGCCCGCCGAGATCAAGAAAATGATCAAAGCCCGGGACAAGAGCGGCAAACTCCTGATGACCGCGCAACACTTCCGGTTCCAGGGCAGTGCCAAGGCGCTCAAAACCGAAATCGCCACCGGGACTTTGGGCGAGGTCTATCACGGGCGCTCCTGGATGCTCCGCCGCGCCGCCGCGCCTACGCGTCCAGGGTTCATCTTGAAAAAGCACAGCGGCGGCGGACCCTGCATTGACATCGGCGTCCACATTCTCGATCTCACCCTCTGGATGATGGGTCACCCCAAGCCGGTGACCGTCTCCGGCGTCACGCAGGACCGGTTGCGCAAATATCCGGGCGCGTTCAGTATCTGGGGCGGTCCCATCCCGAAGAAGTGGGACGTCGAAGAATTCGCCGCTGCGTTTGTGCGCTTCGAGAACGGCGCGACGCTGATTCTCGAGGTGAGTTGGTTGCTCAACCACAAGACCACCGGGGAAGACATGCAGATGTGGCTATACGGCGACAAGGCCGGCGCCCACTGGCCCACGAACGAAATTCTGACCACCAACAACAAGACCTGCCAGCAACTCAACACGCAACTCATCCGCCAAGAGGCCGGCGAGCCCCACGCGAAAGAGTGTATGGCCTTCGCCGAAGCCGTAGCCAAAGGCCTGCCCTCACCAGTCCCCGCCGAAGACTCCCTGGATGTAATCACCATCCTCGACGGCCTGTACCGCAGCGCATTGGCGGGGAAGGAAATCCGGCTGAATCGATAACCCCAATAACCCCTTGTTCATCAGGCAATCCCCAGTTTAAATAAGGACCGCGTCGCTACGCTCGCGATAAAGGCATAAGATGCTTTAATTGTGAGTAAAAACACGAAAAACAGCCATTAGCCATTAGCGGCATCGCCAGCGTGCCGTTAAATCGTGGGTGTCCTGCCCGCGATCCTTTTCACCCATAGGGGTCAGTTCCTTTCGTCCTGTACATCCCTTGAGTCCCTTTGCTTATTTCGTTTTTCTCAAGGCCAACTGCCGTTTCTAGATTCAACGCCGCCCAAGCCACGGCCGTCCACCTCACCCCTGAACTTTCCGCCGAAAAAACTTTGGACTGCGGTCGCTTGCTACGGCTTTTTCGAGGGGAGCTTGCTCCCCGTCACCCCGCCCAAGAATCCCCCTTCCTTAACATTCCTGAGAATCCACCCTACGAAGCCACCCATTTGCCGCGATGGCGAGAAGCAAAACCAAGTTTCCAAGATCGAGCGACATTTCCCTTTTCATCGCTTTGTGCTACACTAATCC